>ONOZ01000280.1 GCA_900319595.1 uncultured Bacteroidales bacterium
AACCTTGCAGCAAAGAATATAACAGATAAGACTGCAGAAATAGTTTGGGCAACAAGTGGTACAGCATCATTTACTGTTAAATACAAAAAAACAGAAGATGTGTCAGATGATAATATTGCTTGGGAAGAAAAACAAGTAACAGAAGGTACAATTACGTTAGACGGTTTGACTGCAAATACATCATATTCGTTGTACGTAATTGCAAATTGTTCTAATGGAGAAACTGCAGAATCTTCTATGCTTACTTTCGTAACGTTTGGAAGTATCACAACTGTTCCAGACAATGGTTTATTGATTGATTTTGAGACTGAAAGTAATTGGGAAGGCTTTGTTTTCTCAAATAGTGGTCAAAATCTTTGGACAGTAGGTTCTGCTCCATACGATACATTGGGTAGTACAGGTAAAGCGTTGTATGTTTCTGCTCCTGTAATGGACAACGGAACACCACCACAGCCAGTATCTTTCCCTTGGCAATTCGGATATTATACATCATTTGCATATGCTACATTACCTATCGCTTTCGGACAAATGGAGGAATATAAAATATCTTTGGATTGGATTGCATCTGAATATCCTTATGAATTCCATTCAACTTACGTACATGCAAGATTATATTTACTTCCATCTTCTGAAAAAATACCTACAACTAACTATCCTAATGCAGATTATTTAGCTCAATTTGGCGGACAAAGTACTTGGACTACATTTACTTCTGACCCTATCACTAATGTTAAAGGACAGACTTATCAACTATTATTAGTATGGTTTAATCAAGGACAAGGTTATGGAGCAAATCCTCCTATTGCAATAGACAATATTAGAATAGTAGGAAAGAACTGTGCTCAACCTACCAATTTGACATACAATGCAGAAACACTTACCGAAAATTCAGTAGCACTTTCTTGGAAAGAAAACGGTATAGCAGAACAATGGAATTTGCATTATCGATTACTTCCTGGCGGACAAGAGCAAGTAATTAGTATTTCGTCTAATGATGTAACTGTGAATAATGGTCAAGTTTCTTATACACTGTCAGGTTTGACTCCTGGTAGCAAATATAATGCATACATTGTAGCAGATTGTGAAGTAGAGACTTCTAACGCTTCTAACGATATAAACTTTGCTACATTTGGTTCTGCTATTTCAGAATTCCCTTATTTCAATGACTTCCAAGATATGTCAAAGAATGGAATATTCAATTATGGTGGCAACTCTGGTAAAGGTCAGTGGTATATTGGCGAGGCTACTGGTGTTGAAACTGCAGATGCAAGTGGTATAGGAACACAGGTTACACGTTCAATGTATATTTCTGAAGATGCTGGAGCAACTGCTTCTTGGGTTTATACTAATAGAACATTCTCTTATGCATCAATGCTTGTTAATTTTGGTTCAGACGATGAATACAACCTTGAATTTGACTTTATGGGTGGCGGACGTTTGGCTGCTTCTTACACTGCAGTATATCTTGTTGATCCAGATTTTGATGAAACAAGACTTAATAATGGTGGTGCAAATGCACAAAATGAGCCATATTTAGATAAACGTTTAACTCCTTATATATTTGGTGTTCATGATTGGACTCACCAATCTATCAAATTGTCAAATGTAACGAATAAACAAAAGAAAATAGTATTTGTATTTGCAAACTATTCTATTCCACACGATGGTATGCCATCTCCTGCAGTAGATAATATTAGCATAACTGGTTCTGCTTGTGCTAAGGCTGTAACTAATCTAAGAAGTGAGGGTAAGCGTTTAGACCAACAAATTCGTTTGGATTGGGACGACAACAACCTTGGACAAGTTTCTCAGTGGAATATCTATTACAGACCTGCAAGAGAATACTTAGAGGACTTTAAGAAAGTAACAGTAAATACAAATTCTTATATTCTTGGTTCAGGTGATGCAGGTGAAGAGCCTTTGGCAGTAGGAACAACTTATGATATTAAAGTTTCTGCAGTTTGTGCTGAGGGTGGCGAATCTGTAATTGCATACTTGCAAGATTATGCTGAATGTGAGCCTATAGAATCTGGTTGGAGCGATGGTTTCGCATTATCTGACTATCCTATCAACCGTTCTTTCCCTAAATGTTGGACTCGTATAGTAGGAACTGCAAACTTGGAGGCAACAGACGGAACTTATCCAGCATTCCCTTCAATTATTACATTTGCAAATACAGGATATCAAAGAGATGCAACTTCTATGGAATTTAGAGGACAATATAACACAATTGCTACTCCTTATTTCAAAGAGCATACAAAGAATTTGAATCTTGAAATGCAAGTATGCCATAACAACAATGTAGGTAGATTGAATGTTTATTTGGCATCCGATATTTATGATAAAACTACTTGGGAACCTCTTTACCAAGACTTAGGTTCTTACAATAAGAATGGCTTTGTTGCAAGACCACCTTATATATACGAAACTAACAATATGTCTGGTAATTTCACTTATGGTAGATTAGACATTCCTATGAATCAAGCAATCAACCAAGGAACCGACCGTGCTGTTGTATTCGAATATATAGTAGATGCATCAACTTGGGCTTCTGCAGGTGATACATTCTCATCTTGGTACTTTGATAACTTCCGTTTGATGTATGTTGATGATAACGATTGGGAGACAACTTGTGCAAACCTTGTTGAAATGAAATTGGAAAACTCTACTACTAATACTAACGGAATACCTGTATCTGACAAAGAGACTGAGGCTACAATTTCTTGGACCAAGGGTGGTGCAAGAATGTGGGACGTTAAGTTGAATTTGGATGGTCGCTGGACTACTAAATCTGGTGATGATACAACAATGACATTTACAAACTTGATTCCTGGTATAAAATACACCGCGTATGTTCGTTCTTACTGCTATGAGGTTACTACTACATATGATGATGATGGAGTTACTCCTATTAGTTTTGATACTACAGAGGAATTCTTGTATTACGAAACTGAGTATGCAGACCCAAGCGGTAGGAAACAGAACTACAAATACAAATTTACAGATTGGCAAGCATTTGAGTTCTATACAGATGGAGAGGCTCCTACTTGTCCTGTTGTTACAGACCTAAAAGTTGATAGTTTAGGAGAACATGCAGTTAAGGTTTCTTGGAATGTTGATAACACAGCCGATTCTTTGTTCCAAGTTGTCATTACAGAGATGGACGATATTAACGAATATTTAGCATCTTTGACAAGCGAACCTACGAAGGTTCAGGCTCCTATCCACGAATACACATTTACTACTGTTGGAAGTACTACTACTCCATTGCAAGACAATACAGAATACAAAGTATATGTAAGAAATCTATGTAAATACAACGTTAATTCTGAATGGACAAAATTAGACGTTAAGACATTGAAAACTTACGTTGCTCCTGTTGTTAGAAATACTGTATTAGAAGGAAGTGATATTAAGAGTAAGAGTGCAACTATCAAAGGATCGATTGTTGCTAATGATGAAACACTTGCAAAAGTTGGTTTCAAATTTACGCAAGCAAACTCAAATGATACAACTCTTTACATATGTCCAACCTTAAGTACTACACCTTCTTATGAGGTTACAGGTTTGACACCTAAACTACAATATAGATTCCAAACTCTTGCAATCAATACTACTAACGATACATTCTTTGCTGCTAATTGGCAAACATTTACTGCAGCAGACCCAGAAAAACCTACTGTAACAACTTTGGCAGCAAACGCGATTACAGATGAAGATTCTACTTCTGCTACTTTGAATGCAAAAATTGTTAAGGGAGATGAAGATATTGACGTTAAGGGTATTATATATAGATTAAGTTTAAGTACTGCAAGCTTTTATACTGATACGTTAAAGGTAACACAAGACGTTGAAGATATAAGCGTTACAGCAACAGGATTGAAATCCAATACAGAATACACATTCCGTGCATTTGCAAAAACTGCTTCTTATACAGAATATGGTGCAGAACTAACCTTTAAGACTGCTCCAGCTCCTGGCGATATAATTGCTCCAGTAGTAACAACAGGTCAAGCAAGCGATATTACCATATCTACTGCAACTATAAATGGTAGTGTTGAGGCTAAAACTGAAAACATACAAGAGGCAGGATTTGTTTATTGGACAACTGCTAATAAGAGCGACTCTGTAAG
>ONOZ01000279.1 GCA_900319595.1 uncultured Bacteroidales bacterium
ATTTCTCATATCTTGCATACAAACTATTTCCGTTTGGTCATCTACATTATCAAGCATATATTTATCTTTATAGTCAAATTGCTTTCCATCTACAACAGATATATTACGCATCTGACGTAAAGCAGCCTGTGCAATAAGGGATTTACCCGTTCTACCCTCTGATATTCCATTAGCGTTATTGCAATCAGAAAAGAATACCATTTTAGCAGTTGCTGGGTCCTTATATGTATGTAACATATAGCCAATAGCACGCATAAGATACTTGTACCCTTTTGTTGTAGTATCTTCACCATCTATTGCCTTTTTGCAAAAGTCGGCAAAATCACTTTGCATAACAAGATTTCTATCTTTAATTTCAACATTTCTTTTGATTATCTTGTCTTCAAATACTATTATATTATCATTAGATAACACTTTTTCATAAGGTTCAAGTGTTATAAAATCTTTATCTACTACAACAATGCCATTAAGAAAAGGAAAATATGCGTGGTATTTATCATCTCGCAATTCTCTTTTCGTTAATTCTCCTAATGCCATAAGTAAATTTCTTTCATTTACATATCTCCCTCTATTTCTATTAAACATCTCTAAATGTGAAGAATATGTAGCCGTTATCTTTCCACTCTTACTGCGTTCATAGAATAGATTTTCTTCTATATATCTTGAAATATCTCTAACGGAACATACACGAGCAATATTGCCTTGTATTTGATAAAAAGTATCATTCTTGCAAAAAAATCCTGCCTGTTTTAACCAAGCATAGTAAGAAGTGAAATTCCAATCTATATAACGTGTTCCATTAGAGAGTAAAACATCTGAACGCTGTATTATATTTTTTCTTGCACTCATATTATTTCTTTTCTTTAAACACAATATTTCTTTTATCTGTCCTTAATCCTGCAACACAGGCATATTTATCACACGCCAATGCTTTTAAATCATTGACTTGATGTGTTTTAATAACATTTAAATCACATTGGCTACAATCTGTCCCAAATGGGACATCTACTGCTTTGTAGCGGTAAATTCTGTTGCCAAAATCAATTATAAATTCATTTACAGTTACTTTTTTCATAATTATTTCTTTATTTTCTCCCAAAAACTAACATCGCGGCATCACGTGAATGTTCGCTGGTCCTTTCTTTCCAACCTGTAATCTTTGCAAAAAATTGAGCATTTAGTTTTGTTCTGTTGTCTTTTGGAGCAACCATCTCAAAATCGGCTTTTAATGATTTTAAAAAGTCTTCCCATATACTACAATCTCTTTTAATACTTCCTGCTCCTTGCAATTGCTCCCTGCCTGCATTACCAAACCATTTACGTTGTCTTGCATCCTCAAAAACTACCTTAATGGGTTGATATATCCCATTTTTAGATAACTCTATCCCTGCTTTAACCATTGCCATTGCTTCGTGTATCTTAACCGTTTTAATTAAATCAAAACTTTGCGTTTCTGAATCCCAATAAGCAATGCCCGTATGTACCCCCGTATCTATTCCTATGTATATCATAACTATTTTTTATAAAAAGCGTTTTCTATTTCATCTTGCGTTGCAAAATGCCCATTATCTTTTAATAATTCCTCTTTATTAGGACATTCATCGCAACATTGCATAGGTACTACAAAATGCATATATTTTGAATAAGCAGAATTATCTGTTTCGTCCTCTTTTTCCTTTGCGTTTAATAAATCTGTTATTGCTTTATTAGCCGCTATTCTATCGCTTTCGGTAGCATCAGGCGATTTTAAGGTTTTCATATAGTTTTTTAACAAAAATCTACGCCTTGTTTCGTCATCTGATGAAATCAAATCCGCCTCGTTATCTTCGCTATCACCCATTGTACCTACCAATTGGTGTGTTTGATATTTAGATATTATTTCTCGTTCTTTTGCCTCTAAATAATCAACAATATACTGTTTTTGAAATAACTTTGTAGCGGCTTTTTTCTCGCCGTCCGGTGAAAGATTACGTATCTCCCCATCTAAACGTCTTAATAGCCTTAATGCTGCAATTTTTGTATTGCAAGCAAGATAGAAATCTACTGCTATTTTTTCATTATCACTTATACTATATGCAGGTATCTCAAATGCCATAACTTTTAAAATTCTTTATTAACTCCTTTATATTCTTTCCAATCCTCGCATTCTGTTACATCTATATCGTTGCAATAGTCTTGATGCATCAGGCAAATCCTTTTCCAGCCATTCCAATCATCTATACTCATATAATAACATTTGCAACATTTATTCACTCTCTCGTCAGAACATATATTGCATTCTTTGCAAAAAGGCAAATCCTTTACTTCCTTATTCTTTTTCCTGTACATACCTATTTTTATGCAAATTTGAAATCCAACTTAAATATTACATAATTTCCTTATAACTACTTAATGCTCAATCAAAAACACGTCCCTCATAATCTAAAAATGTGCCACCCGACTTTATTTGATAAATAATAAACAATTAAAATAAAAACTATACTATGATGAAAATAAAACAAACTTATTTACGTTAGGGTTTGCGAGTGGCACAATAAATCCTATTTCTTAAACTTCAATCTCCATACAACAACAGCACCTAATAAGAATGCACTTAAAACAACAATCAACCTAACAATTGGACTGCTTTTTTTCTTTACCTCAACTTCCTTTATCTCCGTCTTGGTATCATACTTAATAATTGTATCTGTTATCGCAATAGTATCATACTTATATAAATACTTATACAAATACCTATCTTTCTCAATATAGATAGTATCACCTTTGATTTGCACAAATATACTATCATACTTATAAATACTATCATATACCAACCTATCTTTGTAGATAGTGTTTATTATTGTATCGTGCTTTATCTCCTCGTGGTATATAGGTTTTGCACTTCTACAACCAAACAAGCAAAATAATAGCACTATAACAATTGCAATTATTATAATCCAACTGCTAATCTTTGTTGTGCTACTTAACACTTTTTCTATAATCTTTCTCATATGCCTTTATGTTTATTTAATTTAAAATAGTTATTTCGTTTATACTCTTTACACAACCTAATGGGATTGTCATTAAGTTGCAATATTCTAATGGATTTTTCCCTACATTTTGAGCGACTACTATATATTCGTCTGTTTGTTTTACAACTTTGCCAAAAGTATCAACTTGTACAGGTGAATAATCTTTAAATTCGTCATTTAATACCCATTCTATATTAGATGCACAACTATCTATCCATTCTATCTTTACTTCAAGTCCCTTATAATTTCTATCTACTTCCATTTTGTTTATTATTTATTTGTTATTATTATTTGTTTCTTTTTCGTAATCCTCCACAATATCAGATAAATCCTTTCTCTTGTGTTTTAGAATACTTTTAAATAGTTTCTTAAAATGTATCCGTTTCCTGTCGTGCAATACCAACCAATGATTTACTACACTCTCCAACTCAAAGATACTTATTAGTGCAAAAGCAATCAAACTGAAATATGGAATCGTTATATTGTGCTGTATAAATATTATATTCAACACCAACACAAAACACAATGCAAACATATAATCCATAAACTTATTCAAACTTCTACGCAATGCACGACTACGCCTTATGATGCGTCTTTTTTGCTTACTCTCCCTTATGCCAAAATACAAGTCTGCAATAATCAAAAAAGCCAAAAACAATATGCACCAACGCAATTCAAATAAGCCTTGTTTAATATCTAACAACAAAGCCATTCCGACTGCTCCACCGCTTGTTATACTATGCCTATCTCCCATAATATCAACTATTTATAATTATACTACCCCTTATGCTCCCCTTGAATACCCCTCGCTATCTCAAATATAATACTTGCTTTCTGTTAGTACCTAACATTTTGAAAGATACGTGTATCCACGCAGGAGCAGTCTTGTCGCCCTTTTCCCAAATTATTTGGTCAAACTCTATCTTATTTTGATACATCATCGTTATAATCAAATCAAACAACCTCTTATTGTCCTTTCTGTACTTACAACGTATATCGGCTGCTTGACCATTTTTGTGAGCCGAGTTCTTTACTCCGCCGACTGCTTTATTAACTGCCTCACTTCTAAAACCACTCGTAACAATGATAGGTTGCCCCAATTCTTTTCTTAC
>ONOZ01000275.1 GCA_900319595.1 uncultured Bacteroidales bacterium
CTAAAGAGGATATAAAAGAGGAAAACACATTATTCTAATATGTCATTGAAATGTGGTATAGTCGGTTTGCCTAATGTTGGTAAATCAACGTTGTTTAATTGCCTATCAAATTCAAAAGCACAAGCAGCCAACTTCCCGTTTTGTACAATAGAACCTAATATTGGGGTTATAACAGTGCCAGACGAAAGATTGAATGCACTTGCCGAGATAGACAAACCAGAAAAAATCGTACCTACAACAGTAGAGATTGTAGATATTGCAGGTTTGGTCAAAGGAGCATCAAAAGGGGAGGGGTTAGGCAATAAATTTCTTGGTAATATACGTGAATGTGATGCAATAATAGAGGTGTTGCGTTGTTTTGATAACGGGAATATTGTTCATGTTGATGGTTCTGTTGATCCGATAAGAGACAAAGAGATAATAGACCTTGAATTGCAGATGAAGGATTTGGAAACTATAGAGTCCAGATTTGCAAAAACGGAAAAAATAGCAAAAGTTGGTGGCGATAAAAAGGCAAAAGATACATTAGAAGTGTTGAAAGCCTATAAAGAAGTGTTAGAAAGTGGTAAAAATGCAAGAGAAGTCGTTTTTGATAATAAAGATAAAGAACTTATTGCCAAAGAATTGTGTCTTTTGACTGCAAAACCTATCATTTATGTATGCAATGTTGATGAAGCTTCTTGTAAAACTGGCAATAATTATACAGAGCAAGTTAAACAAATGGCAGAGAAAGAAAATGCTGACGTACTTATCATTGCTGCAAAGACAGAAGAGGATATTGCAGAGTTAGAAGATTTTGAGGAAAAGCAAATGTTTTTGGAGGAATTAGGATTAAAAGAAAGTGGTGTCAATAGATTGATTAGAGCTGCTTATCATATATTAAATTTGCAGACATTCTTGACCACTGGACCGAAGGAAACACGTGCTTGGACATTTCATAAAGGCGATAAGGCTCCACAATGTGCAGGTGTTATTCACTCAGATTTTGAAAAAGGCTTTATTCGTGCAGAGGTCATCAAATATGATGATTATATAAAGTATAGAAGCGAGAGTGCTTGTAGAGAAAATGGCAAAATTTCCGTAGAGGGCAAAGATTATGTTGTGCAGGACGGAGATATTATGCACTTCCGCTTTAATGTATAGCATTTTATGGTAATAGATTATGAATAATTAAAATAATTAGGTAAAAATAAGGTGGTAAAATGAATACTATCTTATTTTTTTATTCTCTACTACAATTATATTGTAATCTTTTTGAAAAGATGAACGATTTTCAAATTCTACAAGAATAAAAAAACAAAATTTTAGTTTTGGTTATCAACGATTTATATGTTATTTGTGTAAGATTCTTAAAAAAAATTTTGTAGTTTATGTAGAAAGAAATAACTTTGGGCTAATGAAAAAATTGCATGAATTAAAAGCACAAACAATGAATATTACTTTAAAAAATTTTTGTCATATTAAAAAGAGAATCGTTATTTTACTTTTGGTAATGCTCCTTTGGGTTACAAGCGGTTTTACTCAAAATATGGATATGTCCAATGTACGATTAAAATGTTGTGTATATGGAAAAGGAGTGAAGACTTTTGAAGTTGAATTGATGAATAATCCAAGAGATGTTTTAATATCTGCATTAAAAGGACCTGTTACGCCAGCATTAGTTAAAACCCTAGATGCTGAAGATATAGGACAGACAAAAGCGACTTTGAAAGCATTTATTGTGGCAGGCAATGAAGCAATTATGGAACGAGGATTTAAGTATTTTGCAACTAATACCTCGGATACATTGACAATACAAACGACCAATGATACTAATATAGTTTCTGTTGTAACAGGTTTGACGCCATCAACACAATATACCTATTTTGCATATGCTAAGACTGTAAATAGCATGTATTTGGGTGAAGATAAAACATTTACAACGACTAATACACCTGCAGTCAATCCCACTGTAACGACAGATATGGTTGAAAACGTTACGAATGTATCAGCGTCTTTGCGTGGCTCTGTAATAGAAGGCATTTTAGAAATTATAGATTATGGCTTTGCTTATAAATCGAAAGATACGTCCGAATACACAGAAATAGTTGCAAATGTTGCGGGTCAAACGATGGGTGCAACGGTAACTAATCTAACTCCAAGCACTACATACGAATACTATGCATTTGTAAAAACTGAGATAGAAACTATCAAGGGAGAAATAGTTGAATTTACAACAAAATCTATATCTATAGTAGAGCCTACTATTACGTTGAATGATGTAGTTGCGGGCGTAACGACAGCTAAGTTGTC
>ONOZ01000271.1 GCA_900319595.1 uncultured Bacteroidales bacterium
ATAGAAGAAAACAGAATAGAAGAGGCAAAACACAAATTTTATCCTACCGAAGAAGAACGAAACCCTAACCTGCGTTTTGTAAATAATCCTTTCCTACAAAAATTATCAAACAACGAAGAACTACAACGTGCAATAGAAAGATTACACATAAACTATTCTTTTGACAGAGAGGTTTTGCGACTACTATTACAACGTTTTCGTCAAAGCGATTCGTATATAGAATACATGAAACAACCCATTGCTACTTATGAAGACGAAAGAAAAGTAATAACTCGACTATTCAAAAACTTTATAATGAAAAGCGAAAACATATATGACACAATTTGCGAAAAGGGATTTACTTGGGAATGCGATTATGAGTATGTCGGACAAGTTACTTTGCAATTTTTGAAAACTTGGGCTGAAGATGAAAGCGACCAAAAACCTCTACCTTACCCTTTTGACAAATCTGAAGAGGATGTGGCCGAAAATGACCGCGACTTTACAAAGAATCTATTTCGCAATACAATAAAACATGCACCAGAATATGATGTCTATATAGATAAACGTAGTCAAAATTGGGACAAAGAGAGATTGGCTTTCATAGATATGCTAATAATAAAGATGGGTATAACAGAATTTATTTATTGCCCTTCTGTTCCTTTGAGAGTTTCTTTGAATGAATATATTGAATTGGCAAAAGAGTTTTCGACAGAGAAAAGTCGTTTGTTTGTCAATGGTGTTTTAGATAGAATTATAACGGATTTACGCATTGATAACAAGATACACAAACACGAAGACGAAGATTTGTTATTCTTTGAAACAACAGAGGAAAGTAAGGATACGTATTCACATTTTCATGCACGCATTAAAGGATGAGAAAAATAGGAATTATTTCAATAATATCAATACTTGGAATCATATTTTGTGGTTGTAAAAAAAACACTTCCGATGAAATCAGTTTGGAGGTAATAGAAAAACATGCAACAATAAAATTTGAAAACGATATTTTAGATTTTCATACGGTAAATGATGGTGAAAAGGTTACAGGTAGTTTCAAATTCAAGAACACTGGCAAAACAGATTTGGTAATATCTGATGTTAGTGCAAATTGTGGTTGTACAGTTGCAAATTATCCACGAGGTGCAATAAAACCAGGTGAAGAAGGTTTAATATCTGTTACTTACGATTCCAAAGGTAGTAGAGGTATGAAAGTACAAAAACTTGTTACGGTCCTTTCTAATACTAACCCTTCAAGAACTGTACTGAAAATTGTAGCAGATGTAAAATAAAAAATAATTAAACTAATAAAAAAAACGAAAAACTATGAATTTATTAAATGTAATGCTAATGGGTGGCGGCCAAAATGGGCAAGGAACTGGCGGATTTGGCGGTGGAATTTGGATGATGGTGATAATCATTGTTATATTCTACTTCTTTATGATTCGTCCTCAATCAAAACGCCAAAAGGAAGAAAAAAAATTTAGGGAACAATTGACTAAAGGTCAAAAGGTTATGACAATCGGTGGCCTACATGGCAAGATTAAAGAAGTTAAAGAGACAACCGTTTTGTTAGAAATTGCTCCTGACGTTGTTATTGAGATGGAAAAATCTTCTATTGCAATAAGTAACATTGCTAATAATACTCCTGCAGAAAAGAAATAGTAGGATAAATACAAAGAAACTACTTGTAAAAAAATGTTAGAACAAGTATTTTCATTTTTTAAACGACACAGGCAGGTAAGTTCATTCATTATCTGCTTGTGTGCAAGTTTGTTTCTATGGTTATTTATTACTTATTCAAAAGAATACCAACATAATGCCACATATACACTTGTTTTCTTAGATAAAGAACATAAGGTGGATTATTTTTCAGCAGATAGTGTAATTACTGTAAGTATAAAAACCAATGGATTTGAATATCTTGCAAAAAACTCTGCTCGCAATAAAAAAAATATTGTGATTGACGTTGATAAACTAAATATCAATCTATCAAAAGGTAAAGCGACTATACCTTCTTCTCAACTAAAAAATCAAATTCTTAATAATCTAGGATATAGGGGTGTGGATATTACAGTATCTCCGTCAAATATAAATCTTTATTGGAATAAGGTATATTCTAAAAAAGTAAAAGTTGTAAATAATTGTGAATTTAAGTTTGAAAAACCATACGACATGTATTCACAGCCTCAATTACTTTTCAAGGACATTGTAATAGAAGGTTCAAAACAACAATTGGATAAGGTGGATTCTATTTGTACAAAAAATTTAATTTACAAAAATATAAATAAAAGTGGAATTTTTATTGTACCCTTGGATTTGGATTTACCGAGCGGAGTAACTTGTCAAACTAAAAATATTCCAATTCAGAT
>ONOZ01000270.1 GCA_900319595.1 uncultured Bacteroidales bacterium
AATGTGGCTAAGGGTAATATTTATCAGTTCGATTTTGGCAAGAATTACATTCCGGAGATGTCCTATGAGCACAGAGGACTCGTCATCTGCGTGAAGAAGAAGCTTCTGTATGTGCTGCCTATTTTCTCGTTTAAGGCTGATAAGCACACGGATGTTTTCTATCCATCGGATTATCTGGGCTCAATGTGGATTTCCTGATAATTAACTCTCGACCGTTCCGAGGAGGTCGCTGGTATCGGATAAGCGCCACTGCTGCCCGGCAATATTCGAGGTGACATAAGTAATAAAACAAGGTATAATATTCATGTGCATGGATCCTTCTTGTAACATTTGTGTGCAATTGAAATTATATCCAAAGGTTGGGAAAATGTTTTTTTAAACCCAACTTAAAATTGGGAATGGCGAACTATTTATGATTGTGGTGAACTATACACTGTTACAGAATTAGCCGGAGATTAAAAATTACATATTGTATTATCCAACACATGATGTTAATGTCGGAAATATGTGGCTGGGTATTCAAAAAAAATGTAAGCGGAATAAATAGGCGTATAAGAGATTTTTCCAACAGTTTTGTAAAGAATAAAGTATTAACAGAGGGAAACTTGTAGTGTTTATTTTTGAAACTGAGTTTGGAGGTGAAATTAATGCCGTGTGCGGCAATAGATTTATTTTGTGGCATAGGCGGCTTGACTAAGGGGTTGTCATTAGCAGGCATCAATGTAATTGCAGGTTTTGATAATGATGAAAGCTGCAGATTTGCATATGAAGCTAATAATGATGCTGTATTTTTTTGTAAAGATGTAACTAGCATTTATAGTCAAAAAATAAAACAACTTTATCCGAAGAACAGTGTTAAAGCTTTAGTGGGGTGCGCTCCTTGTCAACCATTTTCCAGGTATTCCAGTCGTTACAGAAAGAGAGGTTATACAGATAATAAGTGGAAATTGCTATATTCGTTTGAACGATTGATACAGGAAATATTACCGGAAATTGTTTCCATGGAAAATGTACCAAATTTAGTTCATGAAAAAGTGTTTAGGGATTTTGTAAACTCTTTGAGAGCAAACAATTATCATGTTGAATATCAGATCGTTTATTGCCCTGACTATGGGGTTCCTCAGCATAGGAAGCGTTTAGTGTTATTGGCTTCTAGAATAGGAGAAATTCATTTGATTCCTCCTATTTATAACGAAGAGAATTATCCTACTGTTAGGAATGCTATTGGAAATTTGCCACCTATTGAGGCAGGGGAAATATGTGAAAATGACCAGTTACACCGTTCAAGTGCATTATCTGAAATTAATTTAAGAAGGATAGAACAGTCAGTTCCAGGAGGTACATGGAGAGATTGGGATGATGAGTTGAAGTTGCAATGCCATAAAAAAAATACAGGCATGACATTTCCATCAGTTTATGGAAGAATGGAATGGGATAAACCATCTCCTACTATAACTACGCAGTTTTATGGATATGGTAACGGAAGGTTTGGCCATCCGGAGCAAAATCGAGCTATATCTCTTAGGGAGGGTGCAATTTTACAGTCATTCCCAGATGATTATATTTTTTCAGATGCTGAACATCCGGTGAAGAAGAGAGAATTAGGAACACATATCGGCAATGCGGTTCCGGTAGAGTTAGGGAGAGTAATCGGAGTTAGTATCCAGCGACATTTGAAAGAAGTGGGAGAAGAATAAATGAGCAAAGTTCCTGAAGTGCAAAGAAAACAAAAAACAGAAAAGGAAATCACGAATTCTGCAAAACAAATTAGCGAGAAAAAGCAAGATATAAAATTTGACACCAGAGACTATCCGATCAATTATCTGGTGAGTCAATATGAAATGCAGGAATTTTATATTCCGTTAGAGTACCAGAGGAATTTCGTTTGGGGAAATAAAGATAGGTGTATTTTTATTGAATCTATCTTAATGGGCTTGCCTATTCCGTTTATGTTTTTTGCGGATACAGACGATGGAAGAATAGAGATTGTAGATGGTGCACAGAGAACACAAACAATGGTACAGTTTTGCCAAAATGATTTGGAATTACAGAATCTTGAAGTCCTTACCGATTCTAATGGATTCTATTTTAAAGACTTAGATCCCGCAATACAAAGGAAATTTCTTAATACTAATATCAGAGTGGTCTTCTTGGAGGAAGGCACAACTGAAAAGGTCAGACAAGAAATTTTTAAGCGTATTAATACAAGAGGATTACAAGCAAAACCGGCAGAGGCAAGAAGAGGGTCTTTTGAAGGAAAGTTTAAAGAGTTCTTGGAAGAATGTGTTCAAGAAAAGAAATTTAATGTGCTTGCGCCTAGGACCAAAATTACTGAGGATAGATATGAAGGCCTTGAAATGGTTTCTAGATTCTTTGCGTATTCAGATAATTATGAGAATAAATTTAAGGGATATACGGGAAATGTAACAAAATATATTGATAATTATGTTGAAAAACAAAATCGGCTTGCAGAAAAAGACGAAGAAATAATTACTTCGCGAAGAGTTAGATTCCTAAATATGTTGGATTATGCAGAAAAGATATTGGGCGCACGGGGGTTTAGAAAAACGCCGACTTCAAAATCCACGCCTAGAGCCAGATTTGAAGCATTATCAATAGGTATTGCTCTGGCTTTGAAAGAAAATCCAAATTTACCAGCAAGGGATATTTCTTCATGGATTGATGGAGAAGAATTCGCAAAATGTACAAGATCAGATGCTGCTAACAATAAAAATAAATTAATAGGAAGAATTGACTTTGTAAAAAATAAATTACTTTCAGGAGAATAGATGATTACGTTTAAAGATACATATGATAGTAGGAAGAGGGAAATAGAAGATTTTCTTGGAGTGATAGAATTTTTAGAACATAAGGAGAATGATAGAAAAAACGGGATAAGCAAGTTTTTCCAATTTTTCTACCCTCCAGAGGGTGGAATACATTTGACATATCAGGCTTTGATTAACATTTTAAAATCAAATGTTTCACTAATGATTTATAACATTATTGAATATACGGTATCTAATTTGATAGATAGTATCTATGATGAAATACGAATAAATCATTTATCATATGTAGATGTAAATGAGTCAATCAGAGCATTATGGAGAAAAACAATCTTAAAATCGGCAAATGATCCGAATGCCAATTTTACTACTTTTTTAAAGAAGAATGAAGAAATTATTGCATCCATTTTGAACCATAACGCCTTAGATATGTATTCGCGCAATACTCTGCCAGGTGGAAATTTGGATGGCGACTCAATCAATCAAACATTTAAATTACATGGTATACGGGTAAAAACGAGCAGTCCAAATTATAGACCAGATATTCTTGAAGGAATTAAAGATAACCGGAATAATCTAGCGCATGGTTCTGTGTCATTTGTGGAGGCTGTTAGAGAAGATAGTATATCTGATATTAAACAAAACGAGGCTGTAGTTGTTGCTTTTTTGGATGAATTAATTGCGACCGTTTCGGTATATATTGAAGAGCAAAAATATAAAGTATCATGAAAATGATAACAGGTGGCTCATCTTGACTGTTACTGTTCAGACATTGGCTTGCACCGCCGGGACCCATAGCTTTGACTATGCTTAGTCAGATGTTATTGAGCCTTATCTTTTATTCAAATGCTTTGAATACCCTGCTGAATACATTCTATCCGTCTTCCCGGCGCATCAATGCAAGCATGCTCATGCATTCACAAGAATTGTTCGTGATGAGACTTTGAGTCCCGGATTATTTCTGACGATCGTTTGCGGTGAGTCGCCTTTTTTGATTCTTGGAGTAGCAATCTGGTCAAGCAGTTCGAGACGTTCTGCCGTCATATCAATCCCGGTACGCGTATCTCTGAGCCTGTCCTCGTAGCAGGACTGTGCGGCAGTGGCTTTATATTTGAACCTGAAGCAGTCGCATCTGTTGAATCGGGAGCAACCATTGCAGACGAAAGGT
>ONOZ01000268.1 GCA_900319595.1 uncultured Bacteroidales bacterium
AAAATTTAAAGTAGGTAAAGTATTCGGTGCTGAAAATATGCCAAAATTTGCTGTACTTAATCCCGTATTTACTTATACCGTGCCAAAATATCAAATGATTGCTGGAATTTTTGATGTAATGAGTCACATAATGGAGCAATATTTTTCATTAGATGGAGATAACACTACCGATTATCTCGCAGAAGGATTGATGCGTTCCTTGATTCATTCCAGCCGTATCGCAATTGACAACCCTAATGACTATGATGCTCGCAGTAATATCATGTGGACGGCAACTTGGGCATTAAATACTTTGCTTAAGATGGGAAAACACGGCGATTGGATGGTACATATGATTGGTCATGCCATATCTGCTCACACCAACGCCACACATGGTATGACTCTTGCCGCAGTTTCTTTGCCTTATTACAGATATGTGCTTGACGGTGGCATAAGTCAGTTTAAAAAATTCGCTATCAATGTTTGGAATGTTAGTGTTGATGGTAAGAATGATAGAGAAATTGCACTTGAAGGCTTAAATCGTTTGGAGGAATGGATGAAAGAAATTGGTCTTGTTATGCATTCGTCTGACCTTGGCGTAAAAGAAAATATGATTGAGGCTATTGCTGACAGTACAGTTACATATCACACGGATTTTTACAAACTTGAACGTAAGGATATCATAGAAATTTTGAAGCAAACGTTATAAAAATTTTATTATTTAGCAATTGGTATGTAGCATATAAGAAATTGTGAATTTTTTATGTGCTACGTGTGGTTTTGTATGAGTATTTGGTGCCGTATATTCTGAATTTGTCGTATCTTTGCAAAATAAAAATAAAACAATATGGGAATAGTATTTACCGTTCGCAAGCCTCGGCAGTTTAATTACAAACCTCGTTTTTATGATCCTAAAAAAGACGAGTTGGAACAGTTGAAAGCAAAATATGGTCCGATAGGAGAGAGTTATAATCGCAAGATTTCGTTTCGTAAGGCTATGGAAGAAAAAAAGGAAAAGAAGATTTCTAAACCTTTTCCTATGACAAAAATATTGTTATTTGCTTGTTTGATAGTTGCGTTACTCTATTTTTTAATCACATTTGTGGAAAAATGGCAATAAATATACTACCTGATAATATAGCCAATCAAATTGCGGCAGGGGAAGTAGTAAATCGTCCAGCAAGTGCAGTTAAGGAATTATTAGAAAATGCTGTTGATGCAGGCAGTTCAGTTATTACTTTAATTGTACAAGATGCTGGTAGGACACTTGTTGAAGTTATTGATAATGGTTGTGGAATGGACGAAATGGATGCACAAAAATGTTTTTTACCTCATGCAACAAGTAAGATACAAACAGAGAACGATTTACGTAACTTAACAACTATGGGTTTTAGAGGTGAAGCACTTGCATCTATTGCTGCAATTAGTCAAGTAGAACTTAGAACTAAACAGGAAAATTCAGATTTGGCCGAAGAAATTATAATAGAAGGTGGCGAAATTAAGTCTGTTAGCAAAACTACTTCAAGCAAAGGAACAGATATTAAGGTAAAAAATATATTTTTTAATGTACCAGCACGGCGTAATTTCTTAAAAAGCGATAGTGTTGAAACTAATCATATAAATGATGCTTTTATTCGTGTCGCTTTAATAAATCCCCATATTGCTTTTACTTATATTAAGGACGGCAATACCATATATAAATTAGAGAAATCCACTTTTAGAAAACGTATTGTAGATATTTTTGGTGATAGTTTCAATAAGAATCTGTTGGCTATCAAAGAAAAAATTGATTTGGTTGAGATTGATGGGTTTGTTTCAACTATTGATTTGACAAAAAAGAGTAAGAACTACGAATATTTCTTTGTTAATAATCGTTATATGAGAAGTCCATATTTTGCCAATGCTATTGAAAAGGCTTACTCCTCACTTATTCCACCTAAGACGTATCCTTGTTTTTTTATTCACTTGAAAGTCAATCCTAAAGATATAGATGTAAATATTCACCCGACTAAAACAGAAGTCAAATTCATAGATGATAAGATTATTTACTCCGTTTTGAATGCTACTATTAGAAAAACACTTGGTCAAAACACATTAAGCAATAGTCTTTCTTTTGAAAAAGAGCCTATTGACTTTCCTGCTTTAGATAAAAACTATACACCCAAAATTCCTACAATAAATTATAACAGCAGTTTTAATCCTTTTGCTAAACAAAACGCTAACCCATCGTTTGATTTTTCTACTCCTATCAATAAAGTTAAGGTTCAAACGGAGATTTCGTTTAATGGAGAAAAAGTTCCTACAAATCAAATAGATAATTCGCAAGTTACAACAGAGATTCCTCCATTCCAGTTTTTGAATAGGTATGTTGTTTATCAAACTAATAATATTATCTATCTAATCAATCAATTCAATGCCTCAAAGAAAGTAATTTACGAATTTTTGCGAGGACAAATTGCAATAATTCTACCAAGTGAAAACTTATTACTTCCATATAGTCATAAATTCTCTGCTATAGAGATAATTTCTTTACAATCTTATTCGGAATTGTTGCATAAGATTGGTTTTGAATACTCTATAAATGAGGATAATAGTGTAGATTTTGTTTCAATGCCAAAAGATATGACAACACTTGTGGCTCTTAACCTTTTGAATGAAGTTATTAACGAAGAGATTAACGAAGAAGACAAACTTTTACTGGTTGCAGATAGATTGGCAATGAAAAGTGGTAAAGTGTTATCACAAAACGAGATGCAAAGTTTAGTTAATCAACTATTTCAGTTAGAAGAACCCGAATTTCTGCCAATGAACGAAAGAGTTTTTTTGCGTTTGGATAATAGTTTTCTTAACAAATTTTTCTTTTAATTGGAATACAGGAAGATAGAATGATATATTGCATTGATAATATGAAATAATTGTAAT
>ONOZ01000267.1 GCA_900319595.1 uncultured Bacteroidales bacterium
CACCATTATTTTTAGGTGCTTTTGACAGCGAAAAGATTGCTTTTCTAATTGGAAATTATGCAGAAAATTGCAGAAAAAGTCTATGAGTACGAATTCCTAAAATAGTAAGAAAAAAATAGTATCTAATAAGAAAAAAATAATCAGCGATAAAATTTTTTTTTCACCGCTGATTATTTTTTTTATCACTGTGATTATTACAACAAATCAACATAAGGGTAAATTTCTATCTCTCCGTAACAAAATTGCAACCGATTTTTCGTTTTTATTTTTCATAAAAAATAGAATTTATTAAATTTGTAACATAGCCTCCCCTATAAAATTCTTAGGAAAATGCAAAGTTACAAAAAATTTACCACATACGCAACAATTCGCCGGTATTTTCATCAAACAAAACATTGCTATTATGGTCGGTAGTATAGTTTATATTACCATATTGCATAAGTTTGACAATTTTGGAAGTATTTTGCATATCCACACCCTGCAAAGTTACTTTCACATTTTGCGGTTGAATATAATAAACTCCCGCCCCCTCTTTATCCAATTTCTTCTTTGTCTGCTCACTTATATATTTGCCTGTCGCTGTTTTTGAGTTTTGATCAGTAGTTACATAAGAATGCAATCGAGCATTTATCTTTATGCCCTCACCTTTTTCGTTTAAATCCAGAAGACCAGCAGTTTGTGAAAATTTACATACAGGTACTATCAAATCTTCTTCTAAAATTATAGGCTTTTCTGGAGTTATAACAAAAACATATTCCTCTATTGTACTTTCCTCTATTCCTGTAAAAAGGGATACGTAACTATTTATAATCTCGTCTAATTGTTTATACATATAATCAACAGTTGTGTTCATATATGTTCCTTCCCAACCACCTGAAAGTAGTTCTATTTGTTTTTCCCTTAATCTTTTTATTTCAGCAACTGTTTTTTCTGCCGTCATTTGCGGGTATTTTGTCAAAAGACCTCGTTGCAAAAGTTTTTGTTCATATGTAGGAATAACGGCAAGAGATGTATTAACATTGTTTTGTATATTTTCTTTTTCATATTTAATATGCTTCCTGCCATTTTGTCCATTTTCATCTTTGCCAACAATACTATTAGAATTATTTCCTTTGGCAATCACACTTTTAAGAGTTCCCGCCGAAGTTCGCTCTATCGTAAATTTGTCGCTTGCATTGATTAAATACTTTTTATCCTCGTTTGGTGCAATTCTCTCACAAATGTCTGCACTCAACACACGATAAGAAATATCATTTTTCAAAGCCGAATTATCAATACCTAAAAGATAGGCACTTTGTGAATAGATTCCTTGCGTACGAGTTACCTTCTCTACCTTAAAACGAATGACCAACTCTGTTTTTGGCAAAAAATAAACAGTCCCATCGCCATTGCCTTTATTATTATTTAAAGGAAACGATTTGTATCCTTGTGCCATTAGAAAATTGCCACATAATAAGGAAATTACTAATGATAATAAACCTATTTTCTTCATATCTCTTATATTTTTTTTAATCTTTAATAATTTTTATTAAAGTTTGTTTGCCATTTTTATCTGTAACCCTAACAGTATTTTTCTTCAATAAACCACTCATACTTAGGAGCGATGCCGTGTTATTCAAATCTACATAATTTTCGTCTAATATAGTTTGAATGATATTGAACTCTCTATCAATTTGGTATAGTTTGGTATCTTTTACAACGTACGCTACCCCATTATTAAAGCCTGTTGCGAAACTAAAATACTGCTCTGTCAAAGGTTCATATGTTTTACTATTAAAATAAGACCAACCTTTTTTTGTCCTAGCACAAAGTATTCCATCTTTATCTGAGCCAATACTTAGAAATCTACCCGCAATTTCCGCACCATTAAAATACAATCTCTTCCATTCTTTCTTTACTTTGTATTCTATATAGTTTTGCATTGGTAATACGCTCTTCGTTTTTGGAAAATCCCTTTTTTTACCATCCTCTTGCAATATCACAGAGTTAGTTTTGCCATCGTAAAAAACTATACAAGTCTTTGCCGTTGAAGCACGCACCTTCCCATATTCGAAAGGTATTATCTCATTATTTTTCATATCAACCGCACCCCATTTATCTTTTTTACGTACTATCAACTTACCATTTACCTGTGCAAATACATCAAAGTATTGTGGAGCAATCAACCAACCTCTTTTTGATGAACGAACTCCATAGTTTAGCATACTATCTGCAATATATATAGCCTCGTTTCCTTGTTTGTAAGACACAAAATCCTTTATATTTCCGTCAAAAACATCTAAATTCGTATTGTTTTCGTCTAATATATAAGTCTTGTTCTCATTTTTTGCTACAAAAAGTTGATTTTCTTTAATGGTAACAAGTTTTATATCATCATAAACAGCAGGAATTAACACCACATAATTACTTCCAACAATTCCCTTGCGACCGTTATCTGTAAAAATGAAATATTCTGACGAATTTATAGGCTCTACATTTTGATATATAGGATTAAAAAGCAAATTTCCTTGAGCATCATACAACGCTTGCTTTCCCGTTTGTTGAGCAAAAGCCTTAATATAGAACTTATCATTTTTACTTATAACCGTCAAATCGTCATATTCCGCTTTTGAAATAACTTTTCCATCCTTATTTATTAGTCCCAAAACGTCCATTCCGTTCTTTTGTCCTGTATAAGCGTATAATTCCCCTGCAATAACCGTTTGTATTCGCCTATATTTATTACTTACAAGTTCATTTCCCATAGCATCTAACAATCCATAGGCAGATTTACGTTTGAAAACTACAACATTGTCTGCTTTTGAAACAATTTCTACATCATCAGGATTGATTTTTTTACCATCTTTACCCAAAAGTATCAGTTTATCGCTATCATATACCAACGCACTACCACTTTGAAAGACATTCAAAAGACTTTCATCTGCACGATTGTATGGAGTTTCTAAAGGATAAATGGCAGAAGTTATCAAATTGCCTACTGTATCCGCAAATCCTGCTCGATTATTTTTAATATAAGTAATAACCCCATCGCTCAAAACGTCAATTGAGTCATAATAGTATTCCAAAATCATTGTCTTATTCTTAAAGACCGCCCACTTACTATCTTGTTTTACAGCAAAAAAATCGCCCTGCAACGATATTATGGCATCACTACCACTATAAAGTTTTTCAAATTTAGGTTGTGCTACTATATTTAGCCAAACAAACGCCGTAACTAATAAACATATTGCTTTTTTCATATATTCAAAATCTTTTTATTCGGCAAAGTTACTAAAAATTTTTGGTTCTTGTTGCGAAAGGCAATGAAAACTTCCTAAACCCCAAACAATATCTGTAGAATCTATACCTATAATTTCCCTATCTTTGAATATTTGCTCAAATATTTGTATTGCCTTGTCGTCGTTTTTACATTTATACGTTGGAATTATAACTTTTTTGTTTGCAATATAGAAATTCGCATAGGAAGCGGGAAGTTTTTGCTCTTCATATATAACCGCTTGTGGCATTAATATTTCTACAATGTTAGGCTGTTTCCCATTTGACAGACGAGTTTTTTTTAATAAATTTAGATTTTCATTTAATATGTTATAATCCTCTGTATTTCTGTCCTCACTTACCATTGTTATCAGGGTATCTTCATCTACAAAACGTGTCAAATCGTCAATATGTCCGTCTGTGTCGTCTCCCTCTACCCCATCTTTTAGCCAAAGAATATTATTTACCCCATAATAATCGTGCAAATACTGTTCTATCTCGCCTTTATTTAGTTCAGGGTTTCGATTTTCGTTCAAAAGACATGCTTCTGTTGTAATCACATCTCCCCTTCCATTGAAATCAACACTACCCCCTTCCATTACAATATCTGCTATAAATTCTTTCAAATTCAAATATTGGGCAATATGACGAGGAATTAAATTATCTTTATCGTGAGGGTATTTTCCTCCCCAGGCATTGTACTTCCAATTAACTATTGCTTTGTCTTGTTTATCGTTAATAACAAAAGCGGGACCGTGGTCTCTAATCCAAGCATCGTTAGTTTCAAACAGATGAAAATGAATTTTGGACATATCGGCTCCAATTTTATGCAAATCTTGCTCTACTTTAATTTGCATATCTTGATTCAAAACATTGATATGCACTTTCTCGTCTTTTGCAAGTTGTTTTATAAACTCATTATAATAAGGAAAGATTGTTTGGATTTTGCCCGGCCACGAATTTTCGTTATGAGGATACGACAACCACGTTGCCTCGTGCTGTACCCATTCTGCCGGAAAATAAAACCCATAATCTATTGGTTTGATTATATCACGTATATTCATATTGTTTTGCAATTACTTTTATTAGGAATTGTGCAAAGTTACCACAAATTTTCATTAGTTGTAACAATTTGCCTGTATTCTTTAAAGCCAGCCCAATTTCTAACTAATCCTTTAAGGTATTCTACTCTCTATATTTTTTGATAATATCCTGGTAAGAATCTACTCTCCTATCCCTAAAAAATGGCCAATGTACGCGATAAGAATCCGTCTTGTTCAAATCTATCTCCACAACTTTATTCTCCTCCTTGTCAAAAGATGCCTCATACAAAATAGTTCCAAAAGGATTAGAAACAAAACTTCCACCCCAAAACTGCATACTTCCCTCTTTTCCCGTACGATTTACACTCACCGTATGAACCCCATTGGATATCGCATGCCCTCTTTGTATAGTTTGCCATGCGTAATATTGTTCTTTGTTAGTCGTCTCGTCTTGTTGCTCTGCCCAACCAATAGCAGTCGGATAAAAAATAATTTCTGCTCCCTGCATTGCCACCAACCGCGAAGCCTCAGGATACCAGTGGTCCCAACAAATCAACACCCCTATCTTACCAAACTTGGTTTGAAAAACTTTGTATCCCAAATCTCCGGGCGTAAAATAAAACTTTTCATAATAACCCGGATCATCTGGAATATGCATCTTGCGATATTTCCCCAAATATGTACCATCGGCATCAATAACTGCAGTAGTATTGTAATAAAGCCCTGCCATCTGCTTTTCAAACATAGAGGCTACAATCACAATTCCCAACTCTTTTGCCAAAGAACAAAGGAGTTCTGTCGTATTTCCCGGTATTTGCTCTGCCAAAGCAAAGTTGTTGTAATCTTCTTTGTCACAAAAATATAAAGAAGCAAATAATTCTTGCATACAAACTATGTTTGCACCTTCTTTAGCTA
>ONOZ01000266.1 GCA_900319595.1 uncultured Bacteroidales bacterium
AAACAAAAAATAAAAATAAAGGAGGAAAAATAATGAAACCAAGATTTAAAATAGGAGATATATTAAGATATGAAGATAACGATACTATTGATATATTCAAGGTATCACAAATCCAAATAGATGAAACTACGAACGAAGTTAAATACATTTCTATATTCCAAGAAACGTTTATTGATGATGGAAATGGTAGTCTGGAATTGTATAAAGAACAAGATAAAATAACAGATAAAATATCAGATGCAAGATATTACAATTCAATGTTAAACCCAACGGTATATGTTTATACGCCTACTGGTCTGCTTGATATTTCAGGTAAGGATTTACCAAAAACTTGGGAAGATGTTAATATGTTAGCATTGACGAATAAATTACCTGTGGAATTTAAGAAGCGTTATGCTGAAATTTGCAACCTAATATATAATATGTCTGCCTCAACATCAGATTTCACTTGGAAACATATTAACTTTATGAAGTTAATGTTTTTGAGGGATGTTTATAGAGGACTTGAATATATACCTGATAGTGAAGTCCGTTGGTATGTGATTTACTATAATAACGGAGTTTTAGTTAAATCACCACACATACTTCTTAATTTTAAAGAAGCATTATCAAATCCTGTACTTATATTTAGGGTAGAAGAAATAAGAGATTTATTCTTTGACAATTTTAAACATTTAATTGAAAAATGTAAAGAGTTTATTTAGTTATGGCAAAAGAAATAACGGATTTAAGCAAATACTTTAATGCATTAGTGGGCAATAGTAACCACGAAAGATTTATAAGTTTTTTGCGTTTTGCTGTTATGCTTTTCTATGGTGGCAAAGACCCTCAAAAAATGATACCTTTTGAGAAAAATTGCTATGATGAGTATAATAGAGTTAGGGGAGATGAAAACTATTATAACTTATTCAAACTTATAGGAGACAAAAGCAATAATTATATAGATGCTTTGGGCGATTACTACCAAATAAATATATCACGTGGGGACAATGAGCAGTATTTTACTCCACAACATATAGCAACGTTTATGGCTCATATAGGTTTAGAAAACAACCTGCAAGAGCAAGAAAACATATTAGATAGTGCTTGCGGTAGCGGTAGAACTCTATTAGGTGGAGCATCAGCATTAAAACGTTTAGGCAAAGAACCGCAAGAAGTTGGATTTTTTGGAGTAGATATTGACGAAAGATGCGTACTGCTAACGTTGTTTAATCTTTGCATCAATACACTTAAAGGCGGATTGGTTAAAGGTAATGCCCTAACCCGTGAATGTGATTTCTCGGTTGATATACGCCTTTATGATATTTGGAAAGGTTACAGCCAAACAACAGGCTCGGCATTCGCAATAGCAGAAGCATCATTGTTAGGCTTTCCAAGATATATCACTCAATGGACAGCCAGCGAAGACAAGCCTTTATGGTTTGAACATCTAAATAACCAAAATGAAAGTCAGGGTAAAGATTCGGAAACAACCCCGCAAATACCAATAAGTATAATAGCAGATAAACCAAAAGTAGAACAATTAAATTTATTTTAAAATTATGTTTAATAGAAAGTTAAGAAAAGAAAATGCAAAACTACGTGAGGAGTTAGAAATTTTGCAAAATAAGGTATCACTACTACTGCGAGATAGGACAAATAAGGAAATGCATAAAGTATCCGTACCTATTGAATTAAGCGAGGGAGCAAAGATACCCGAATATAAAAGCAAGTATTCAGCAGGTGCAGACCTTTATGCTGTTATCAAAGATGAAACAAAAAAATATATGGTTATCTATCCTAATCAAAGATTAAGAATAGATACAGGTATAAAGTTACAACTACCGCTAAACGCAGAAGCACAGATACGACCAAGAAGTGGGATGTCTTTAATAAAAGGCTTAAATGTTATATTAGGCACCATAGACAGCGATTTTAGGTCTGAAATAGGAATTATCTTGCACAATATGACGGACAAGAAAATTATCATCAATAGAGGTGATAGATTAGCACAGATTGTTTTTAATGGTGCGTATGGACTATTCCAAGCGGATTTTAGATTAGTAAAAAAGATTGATACCACTATCAATAGAGGTGGTGGATTTGGTAGCACAGGAATAAGATAAGTTTGTAAAAATGGGAATTGAAAAAG
>ONOZ01000264.1 GCA_900319595.1 uncultured Bacteroidales bacterium
ACAAAATAAGCACGTGGATACTCACTTGCTCAATGTGTGGCCTTCGCAATACCATAGAGAATACAAATCAACACCCACGTAAAAGCGAGATTTATATTTGTTCGTATTCTCTATTTTATGAAAGTTGCGAAGTTTCACATCAAATTTCAGAACAAACAGCAAACGCTATTAGTATTTTATACCTCAAATTCCTTTATACAAAAGAAATAGGTCAATCCTATGTTTGACAGTTGCAAAGTTACAACATTTCTTTCTATATATGCTAAGTGGTGAGCGAAATTTATGTTTTTTACGATGTTTATTAGTTGTGATTCAGAAAAATTTAGTATCTTTGCACCCATAAAATCTTATATATAATTTGAAAATGGATAAACCAAAAATTTTATATGTATCGCAGGAGATATATCCTTATATGATTTCAACTCCTTTAGCTGATTTTGGTCGCTATATGCCGCAATCTGCTTTTGAAAGAGATAAAGAAGTAAGAATATTTATGCCTCGTTTCGGCAATGTTAATGAAAGGAAAAATCAACTGCACGAAGTTATAAGGCTTTCGGGACTGAATATCATTATTGACGATGTTGATCACCCTCTAATCATAAAAGTTGCTTCCATTCCTACTGTTAGAATGCAGATATACTTTATAGATAACGAAGATTTCTTTACAATCAAAGCAGACATCAAAGATGCGAAAGGCAAATACTTACCAAATAATGATGAGAGAAGTATATTTTTTGCCCGTGGCGTATTAGAAACTGTAAAGAAGTTGTCTTGGCGTCCAAGTGTGATACATTGTTCTGGCTGGTTTTCAATGTTATTACCTTTTTACTTAAAACGTACAGAAGAATACAATAATAATCCTTATTTTAATAAAGCAAAACTTGTCGTAAGTTTGTTTAACGATCCTTTCGAGGGAATGTTGTGCGAAGACATCATAAAGAAAATCAAAAAAGAATCAGAAGGGGGTACTACAAAGGATTGGAAATTCTACAAAGAGCCAACTTACGAAAATATTATGAAAGCCGCAATTTCTTATGCCGATGGTGTGGTGGTAGCACAGGACAAAGTAAGTAAGGAATTGATAGATTTTGCTAAGGAAAACAAAAAAGATATTATTCCTTACAAATCTGACAGAAAAGAATTCTACAAATCTATTAACGATTATTATGATTCTATTATTGAAATTGAAGAAGATTGATATAAAATTTCATATAAAAAATAGCAATAGAGAAATGAAAAGATTATCGTGCTATATTAAAAAGTTGAATATACTTATTATTTTTTTAATAGGTATTTTGTCTTTGACATCTTGTGTTAATGAGGATAAGCAATTGGGTTTAGATTTGGTCAAATCTAATGGAGGTATGGATATATTGTCTGCCGATGGCAATATTGCTACACTCAGTTCCATGGTTTATACAACAGATTCGTTGGAAACCTTGCAAAACGACAATTTTGTATTAGGTACTTATAAAGATTCTTATTTTGGTAAGGTGCAAACCTCTATTTACACTTCTTTATCATTAGAAGACAACAGCGGGCAGGACTTTTCAAACATTGGTACGATAGATTCTGCTGTTTTGTGCTTGGCTTATTCTATGGTAGGTGCATATAGCGAGGATACTTCCAAACATGAAGATAATTTTGCAATGAAAGTGTATTTACTTTCTTCTGCTATGGATTCTACAAGTAAATATGCGTTTAATGAAATAGAAACAGAATCCGAGCCTATCTTTAATCAAACCATTGTTTGTTCGCCGTTGAAGGGTATAATGTTAGAAGGAGATACTACAGATAGACCTCCACATATGCGAATGCCACTTAACGACAAATTTCTCAATAAATTAAAGCAAGGTGTCTATCCTAATCAAAGTTCTTTTGCAGAAGATTTCAAGGGTATCAAGATAACAGCACAAAGTTCTTCGCAAAAATTTTTGGCAAGTATCAATATGAAGTCCTCAAATACAGGAATTTTTGTGTATTATCACGATGCAAATGGAAATAAAGGCAGTTATATGATAAATTTCACCAGCACGGGTTATCGTTTTATGCATATAGACAAAGATTTCACCTCCTCTTCTTTACGAAATCTAAACAATACTAATAGACACGACACCATAAAAACACAAGATTACATATACTTGGCATCATTAGGTATTGCTGAGGCGTGTTTAGACTTAAAAGGAATAGATACTTGGTACAACACGGATTCTGTAAAGGGAGCGGCATTTAATAGAGCCGAATTGATTTTGCCTGTTGCGGATATGTTTAACAAATCACATATGTTTCCGGGATTATTGCAAGCATACAGAAAACAAGATGGCAAATATTTTTTACTTTCTGACGAATTAGCGGCAAATAATTGGTTAGGTAATAAATACGATGCGAGGATTAAGGCGTATAGATTGGATATAACTTCGTTTTTACAGAATTATGTTATGGGCAGATACGATAATTGTCAAATTTATTTGATACCTGATGGTAGAATTTCCACTGCATCTCGTGTAGTACTCAATGGTGCGTCAAGTACTAATCCTCCAAAATTGAATATTATATATTCTCACCCAGCAACAAATTAGAAAAAAATTTACTTTTTGTGATATGAAAAAAAACATTGTTTTAATAATTGCTTATATTTGTGTGTTTAGTATAGTATCAGCACAGCAAACGGATACTATTGCTTTTAAGGAATATTTTTCTGACGGTAAGATTGCAACCCAAGGATACAAAAATTCTAAAAATATTAAAGTTGGTAAATGGACTTGGTATTTTGAGAATGGCAAAACTCAAATGAAAGGAGAATATAACGAAAAAGGTTGGAAGATAGGCGTTTGGCAATGGTTTTATTCTAATGGTAATCTACTAAAACAAGAAATTTGTTCGGGCGATGGTGAAAACAAAGCATTTTATGATAATAAACAACTTTATTATTCTTGTAAAGTGATTGACGGCAAGAAACAAGGCGAATATAAAGAATATCATAAAAATGGCAAATTGAAGATGCAAGGCAATTATAATGATGATGAATTAGATGGCAGTGTAAAGTGGTGGTATGCAAACTCTAATTGCGAAATGGAAGGCACATTGAAAATGGGTAAAAGGACAGGACATTGGATTTATTACTATCACGACAATGGCAATAAGAATAGCGAGGGCGATTATATAAACGATA
>ONOZ01000263.1 GCA_900319595.1 uncultured Bacteroidales bacterium
TTATTATAAATATCGTTTGTCTTGGTTTTGAAACAGATAAAACAATATATTTGCAATACAAGACTTTATTTAATCAAATTGAATTAATTTCTGTAATTATATTCACAATTGAATATATTCTGCGTTTGATATCAATGGAAAAATTAAAGGATGCATTAAAACCTTTGATGATAATAGATTTACTTGCGATTTTACCATTCTATTTGCCGTTAAAGGGGTTAGATTTAAGGATATTAAGGACTTTTAGATTATTAAGAATAATGAGAATGTTCAAGTTGGCTCGATATTTTGATGCATTACAAATGATTGGCAGAGTCATAGCAAAGAAAAAATATGAATTAATAAGTATTTTTGGTGTTCTTTTATTACTAATGTTTATAAGTTCATTTTTGATGTTTTATGCAGAAGCTGATGCTCAACCTAATGCTTTTCATAATATTTTGGATACTTTTTGGTGGTCGTTAGTAACATTTACAACAGTTGGATATGGCGATGTTTATCCAATAACACCATTTGGTAAGATTTTATCTGGCATTATTGTTTTAATAGGGATAATGCTATTTGCACTACCAACAAGTATTTTAACCGCTGAATTTTTAAATGAATATCAGAATAAAAAACAGGATTAAAGAAAGGAATAAAAAGATGGATATAAATACAAAAGTAAATATCATATCAAGCATAATAATTCCATCGTTTGGAATGTTTGGGGCTATAATAGGATTTTTTGTTGGTATATATAAAGAAAGAAATAATACAAAATGGAAAGAAAATAGAGAAGCAATACAATGTGCTTATGCTTGTTGTGAAGAACTAAAGCGTAGCATTAATAAGAATATTCCAATTAATATTGATTTGGTAAAAGATTTAAAACACAATAAATGGTTCAATATAGAAAATAAAGATGTTAAAAGTAAAGTGTTCAATATTGTTGAAACTGGTATTATTGATCCCAATACTGGTATGTATATAGAAAAAGAAGCAAATGAACTAGTTAAAAAAATAGATAATGTTCTTCCTATATTAATAAATGAGCTAAAATAAAGGTGTTCGGAGGTATTCATGGCAAATGAAGTTTCTAAAATTTATAATGATATAGCAGAGTTACTCAATGTTGCTCGGGCAAAAGCATACCGTACAGTTAATTCAATTATGGTTGAAACCTACTGGAAAATCGGGCAACGCATTGTAGAAGAAGAACAAGGCGGAAGTTCCAGAGCAGAATACGGAACAAAACTTATTGAAAATTTGTCAAAATACTTAACCGATACTTTTGGTAAAGGTTTTTCAGAAGCTAATTTACAGAACATGAGAAACTTTTATTTGGTTTATCCTGAATTCCCCAGACAGTGTCTAGGAAATTTGTCATGGTCAAATATGGCAAGAATTATAAGAATTGATAACCCCGAAGAGCGGAACTATTACTTGAATGAAGCCTCCTCTCAAAATTGGTCTTATCGTCAATTAGAGAGAAATATCAAAAGTGGTTATTACCACAGACTTTTATCAACACAAAAAAAATCGCACGATGTAGAAAAATGCTTACCGGCAGTAATTGATACAAAAGAATTTGTCAAAGATCCGTATGTGCTAGAATTTCTTGATTTACCTGAAAATATTGAGGGGAAAGAAAGTGCTTTGGAATCAGCTTTGATTAGCAATTTACAAAAATTTTTGCTTGAACTTGGTAAAGGATTTTGTTTTGTTGCTCGCCAATTTAGAATTAGTACTGAAACAGACCATTTTTATGCTGATTTAGTATTTTATAACTATATTCTTAAATGTTTTGTTATTATTGATTTAAAGACTACAAAATTATCCCACGCAGATATCGGGCAAATGGATATGTATGTCAGAATGTTTGATAAATTAAAACGTGGTGCCGATGATAATCCGACCATCGGTATAATTATGTGTACGGATAAATCTGAAACTATGGTTAAGTATTCTGTTCTTCAGGAAAGTCAGCAAATATTTGCAAGCAAATATAAAACGGTATTGCCGACAGAAGAAGAACTTGCAGATATGATTTCTAAA
>ONOZ01000259.1 GCA_900319595.1 uncultured Bacteroidales bacterium
CTCTTTTTAGTGAAACATAAATTCTTTTTAGTGGAAAATCTATTTTTTGTTGTGGAAAATAACGTGATTACTGTAATTTTTGGTGTGATTACTAAAAAAAATAAATTTTTTAGTGAAAAAATGAAAATTTTCTTTGTAATTACAAAATTTATTCCTTTATTACGCGCGCGCGTATCATTATATATATACACCATTTCTCAAATCACTACTTTTTTTGCTGTAATACGTGTTTTTTTTAATGTAGATTTTTAGTTGATTTCTGTAATACGTGTTTTTTTTAATGTAGATTTTAAATTTTTTGCTGTAATATGTGTTGTTTTTTCTGTAATTAGAAAAATTTGTTGTAAATTTGCTGTCGTAATTACTGAAATTCGTAAATTGGTTACTGAAATTCGTAAATTGAATACAGTAATTAGTAATTTGAATACAGTAATTAGTAAATTAAAAACAGAAAAAAAATTAAAAAATACATAAATTAAAACACCTAGTACTATGAAATCAATGACTGGTTTTGGTAAAAGTTCTGCTAAATTTGAAAACAAAATTATCAATGTAGAAATCAGAACGCTCAATGCTAAACAAATTGACATCAATACTCGAATCCCGAATCTCTATAGAGAAATAGATTTGAAGATTCATGACATTATCAAACAGAAACTTGAACGCGGTAAAATTGATTGTGTAATCACCACCACCAATGCTGAAAATAACGCCACCATTACTCTAAATAAAGAACTCTTTATACAATATTATAAGCAGTTATCTCAAATCGCTGAGGAGATTTCTGCAGATAAAACACTCCTGCCTTACTACATTCTGATGCGTGAAGATGTTAATGCAACCGTTGCTGAAACCCTATCTGAAAATGAAGTAAATACCGTATTGAATTGTGTAACCGACGCACTCAATGAAGTAGAAAATTTTAGAATTACTGAAGGTATCGCCCTAAAATCTGCATTCAATAACCACATTTCTGTAATCGAAAAATTATTAACTGATATCGAACCATTCGAAAAAGGTAGAATCGAACGTATTAGAGAAAAAATTTTAGCCAGATTTGAAGAAATAACAACCATTACTGTAGATGAAGCACGCTTTGAACAAGAAATTATTTTTTATCTTGAAAAGCTTGACGTGACTGAAGAAAAAATTCGACTGAATCAACACATCAATTACTTGAAACAATGTATAAATTCAACGGATCCTGTAGGTAAAAAACTGATGTTTGTATCCCAGGAAATAGGTAGAGAAATCAATACTTTGGGTAGTAAAAGTAATGACGCAAATATTCAAAAAATTGTAGTGATGTTTAAAGACGAATTAGAGAAAATTAAAGAACAAGCAGCAAATGTTCTATAAAATTTACTCCGCACTGTTATTTGCGAGATAATATAAGAAATTGGTATTGTAAATTCTGTTTTTCGTCCGTTAATATCTCACTTTCGCTTTCTATTTTCCACTCTTTATCATCTATTTTGGGGAAAAACGTGTCGGCATTTGAGTACTTAGCGAATACCTTTGTGATATAAAGTTTATCGCATATGGGAAGAAATTCTTTATATATGCTTCCACCGCCAATAATAAACACTTCATTTTCGTATTGTGGCAAATTGTGGATTTCTTTCGTGTTATGCAGAACCCTAACACCCTCAAAAACAAAATCTTTATTAGAAGTTATTACAATATTTTCTCTTTTAGGTAAAGGTTTTACTTGTAATGATTCCCAAGTTTTTCTACCCATTACAACAGGATGTCCTTTCGTTGTATTTTTGAAGTAAATCATATCGTCATGTAGGCTCCATAATAAATCGCCATCACGACCTATTGCATCATCTTCGGCAATTGCTACAATTATATTAAACTTATTCATATGCAATTCAGATTATAGATTATTTATACTACACAGCAACTTCGGCTTTTATGTGAGGGTGGTATTGATAATTGTCTATAAGAATATCTTCGTACGTAAAATCGTAAATATTCTTGATGTTTGGGTTTAGTTTTAAGGTAGGGAGAGTATAAGGTGTGCGTGTAAGTTGCAATTTAGCCTGCTCTATGTGATTTGAATACAAATGTGCGTCTCCAAAAGTATGAATAAAATCGCCACAATTCAAATTCGTAACCTGGGCAGTCATAGCAAGTAATAAAGCATAGGAGGCAATATTGAAAGGTACGCCAAGAAATACATCTGCAGAGCGTTGATACAATTGAAGCGATAATTTACCCTCGCTAACATAGAATTGAAACATACAATGACAAGGAGGAAGTGCCATTTCAGAAATTTGAGCAACATTCCACGAATTAACAATTAAGCGTCTAGAGTCGGGTGTTTTTTTTATTTGGTCAATAACTTCGGAAATTTGGTCAATAAATCCTCCATTTTTGGTATCCCAGTGTCGCCATTGGTGTCCATATACAGGTCCTAAGTTGCCATTATCGTCAGCCCACTCGTCCCAAATCGTAACCTTCTTGTCGTGCAAATACTTTATGTTAGTATCGCCTTTTAAAAACCAAAGCAATTCATGAATTATACTTCGTGTGTGAAGTTTTTTTGTAGTCAAAAGTGGAAATCCTTCATTTAAATTGAATCGCATTTGATATCCGAAAACACTTTTAGTACCAGTACCCGTTCTGTCGGTTTTCGTTTCTCCATTATCAAGTATATGCTGTAATAAATCTAAATATTGTTTCATGGTTTTGTATAAAATTTTATGCAAAGATAAAAAAAAATTAAATATTAGGTAAGGAATGAGGACTATTTCATAATATTATTATAGAATACTATCTTTGTTTTCTTTTTTGTTGGCGTAATATTTTTTATCTTTAACTCTTTTGTAACTTTCCATACCTATTATTTCCCGTATTACGACACTTGCAGTCGTTAGTCCGAAGATTGCTGGCATATAAGATATTGTTCCTATTATCGTTCGCTTATTTTCAGTTTTTTCTTCTATAATACAATCCTTTGAAACCTTTTCCGAAGAGAATACCGCTACAATTCCCTCATATATTCCTTGTTTATGTAGTAGTTTTCTAATATGATGTGCTAGCGGACACTGAAAAGTCTGGCTTATGTCTGTAACTCTAATTAACGAAGGGTCAAATTTGCCACCACTTCCCATAGAAGAAACAACTTTTATCTTCCTTTGATAGCAGTGTATCAATAAAAAAACTTTTGGAGATAAGGTGTCAATGGCGTCAATTACCCAATCGGGGTGGTATCTGTCTAACAACTCGGGCATTCTTTCGTCTCGGATATATTCGTTGATAGCAACAACTTCGCAATCTGGGTTAATGTCTTTCAATCTTTGATACATAATCTCAGCCTTACTCTTTCCTATGGTAGAATGCAACGCAACAAGTTGTCGATTTACGTTGCTCTCACTCACAATGTCGCCATCGAAAATTATAACTTTCTTTATTCCAGCACGAACTATTGCTTCCGCAGCGTATGCACCAACACCACCTAAACCAGCAACCATAACGCAAGCATTTTGTAACTTTGTCAAATTATCTTGTCCTAATAAAAGTAAAGTTCTCTCTAACATAATTTACGTATTTGAGATGTTATCATAATCAAATAACGAACGCTCTTCTAAAAGATTGAATGAAAGCCGATGCAATGGAGTAGTCCCAAATTCTTTTATGGCCAATCTATGCTCCTTTGTGGGATAGCCTTTGTTTTTTTGCCAATTATATGTAGGATATTGCTGTGCAAGTTTAATCATGGCGTCATCTCTATAAGTTTTTGCCAAAATAGATGCTGCTGCTATGGACATAAACTTGGAATCTCCTTTAATTATTGTTTTAAATGGAATTGTTGTATCAGTATGAAAGCGATTGCCATCAATTAAAAGGAATTCTGGTTTGATTTTCAATTTTTTTACAGCCCTATTCATCGCAAGAATTGAGGCTTGGAGTATATTTATTTTGTCAATCTCAATATTAGTTACTTCACAAACAGAATATGCCAAAGCGTTTTGTTCTATGATTGGACGCAATTCTCTTCTTTGTTTGTCGGTTAGTTGTTTGGAGTCGTTCAATAGAGAATTATCAAAATTTTTTGGCAATATTACTGCTGCAGCAAAAACACTCCCCGCAAGACAACCACGACCTGCTTCATCAACACCACATTCCAATAAATCTTTATTTAAATATGGTTTCAAAGGCTCAAATTTCTTTAATGCCATTGAATGATTTGTAACCTAAGTGTTACCTAACAAAATTTTTGATTAACGAATCAAACAATGCTTTTCCGTCCGTATTGCCTAATTCACCGTCCGCACAACGCTCAGGGTGAGGCATCATTCCAAAAACATTCTTTGTCTTATTTGTAATTCCAGCAATATTTTCTACACTTCCATTAGGATTACTTTCAGGTGTAATTTCGCCTTTGTCATTACAATATCTAAACAAAACTTGTTCGTTATCGTTCAATTTTTTCAACGTATCTTCGTACGCAAAGTATCTACCCTCGCCGTGTGCAATAGGAATGCTTAACGCTTTACCCTTTTCAACGTCTTTTGTAAAGATAGTACTATTCGTTTGTGGTGCAATGAACTGATTATGACAAATAAATTTTTGATTATTATTGTGAAGTAGAACACCTTCTAATAAGCCACTTTCGCAAAGTATTTGAAACCCGTTGCAAACTCCCAATACCAATCCTCCTTTGTTTGCGAAATCAACTACACTTTTCATTATAGGAGAAAGTTTCGCAATAGCACCCGAGCGAAGATAATCCCCATAAGAAAATCCTCCAGGGAGAATTATCATATCACAATTTTGTAAGTCGCTTTCTTTGTGCCACAAATTCACAACTTCTTGTTTTTCTATATTTTTTAGTACATAGTACATATCATGGTCGCAATTGGACCCAGGAAAAGTAACAACTCCAAATTTCATATCTACTTCAATTTTAATTACAACTGCAAAAATACAAAAATTATTTCAAATTATATATAAAATATGATAAAAAGGTGAAATCATATGTATCTACAATATAATCAGAGGTAAAAAAAACTAAAAAAAATTAAAACTTGGATTGCGTTCATACAATATAATTATTGTGAAATGTGGATTGAAGTAAATCTTTTTACAACTCAAAATACTGCCAAGAAGAAATATCTTCAGTATCTTTAATATAATCCGAACAATATCGCCATAAATTATTCTTATCTTGTATAATAACTCCGCCGATAATGTTCATAGATGATTCTTTTTGTTCTTTTTTGATGTAATCTAATAAAGCGTTATGTTTATTTGATGCATTGATGTCGCTTTGCGGAGTTTTAGTGTCAAAAAGACATATTTCGCCGCTACGTTTCTTAATGACAAAATCTACATAAAAAGCTGCGTCTTTACCTTGTGTGTTTTTATATGCTATAGAAAAGTTTTCCTTACCACTATCCGCATTCTTATACCACCATTCAATAGAATCCTTATGGTCCTGTAAGAATTTACGGAATTTTTCCTCAGGGGAGGACTCTCTTATTTGCTTAAAAAATGGTTGCATTGCATGGATATCGGCAATTTCTTTCATATAATTTTCTTCGTTGTAGCATCTTTCAATAGGAATTTGCCAAGTATTTTCTTCAATACTAACTTGTGTTTGCTTATCGTCCAAATATTTTTGGTATTTTATTAAACTGCGTTCAATAAGTGGTATAAATTGTCTTTTATTTTCATCATTCAAAATGATTTTTCTTGTGCTTGGCGAATCCATATCAAAATAGCGTAACATAAAATATTCTAACGCTGCGGCTAACACTAATGAAGAATCCTTTTTTGCAAAACTTCCAACATTATCTGCACAAAAACGCGAAAACATTCTACTAATATCTTTATTGTTACGTGCCATTTGTGTTTTGTTATCAACATTGATAGTCTGTTCATCATCATTTTGTATTTTCAAATCTTTTGGTATAGTAACGAATAAACTTTCTACGTTCATATTGAGTTTGCTGTTCGTTATGTTTTGCTGTAAAACGTTTTCTCTCTGTACATCTCCTTCACTTGTAAATAGCGTTAATTCCTGTAAATCCCAATCTTCTTTAATTGTTTCTACCAAAATCTGTTTGAATTTTGAGGATAAACGATTTCGTACGATTTTCCTATTTACGTATTCCGAAGTTAAGGTTATGTTATTCAAATCTTCTTTTCTCTTTGCTACAAATCGCGACAAGTAATCCATATCGTCTCGTACAATTTCTATAATATCAGAAGAAAGATTTGTGTAAATATATCCTTGATTGAGCATCTCATCCGAATAAAATCTTTGCTCAGGCATGCGAAGTATTCTTCCAACGGTCTGAATGGTGAATGTTGTACTTTGAAGTTCCCTGAAAATTAACAGAACTGCTGCTCTTGGACAATCCCAACCTAAAGCAATTGCTTGCTTGAATAACAACACTTCTGTAATCCCATTATTCGTTTCAATACCCTCTACATTGTCTTTTCTGTTTGCTAACCATACAGCAAGACGATGATTTGTTGTCGTAATATTATAGCGGATATTTAAAAACTCTTCTAATTCTTGTAAAATAGTATTATCCTCAGTCGAATTACTTTTACTATCATTAGGTAATTGGATCAGAAGTAAAGGATTTATATTTACACCTAACTTCTCGTATCTCTGTTGCAAATCATCTCGTTTGATAAGTGCTTGTTTTAATAATTGTTGATTTATAGTTAATCCACTATTATCGTCCGTCAAGGAGGGATTAAGGATTACGTGTTTCTTAATCATTTCTTCTTTTATCACATCTTGGCGTTTTATATTGATAAGTTCATCGCCAGAAGTGGTAGGTGTAGCAGATATTCTCAACTCTAAAAACGGATTTATAGAGGAAAGAGCCTTTTCTGATTGCGTTGCATTTCTTCCACTAAACAGATGCTCCTCGTCAATTATGGCAATAATCGGAATATTTGCATTGTTCTGTGTGTTATACGCAATTTCTTTTAGATTTCTACCTTGTTCGCTATCTCGCATATAGATATTGTCTTCGCTATTTATACTTTGCCAATTGACAAATAGGATTTCACCATGAGAAAGAGAGCCTTTTGTTTGGTCAATTTCGTTAAAGCGAATAGGACGTAAGATTTTGTTTTCCTCAAAAAAAGATTTCATTTTCCAATAACTTTGTTCGTGTAACTCATTGGGAGCAATCCAAATGTAGGCACACTGTTCTGGTAGATTATCTATATTGTTAGGTAATTCGTTTGTCAATTTAGCTAACAGAGAAAAAGCAATAATTGTTTTTCCTGAGCCTGTAGGTGCTTTGAGTATGATTTTTTGACGATGTCTTTCGTACTGAAAACAATCTTTTATAGTATCAAATAATTTATCTACTGCTTTACGCTGAAATTCTTTTAACTCTATCATCTTTTCTCTCCTTTCCTATTTTTCTATTGTTAATTCAATTTGTGAAAAATCCTTTTCCTCTTCTTCTTTTGGCAAAATATCTCTATAAGCATTATAAATTGCTTGCGGAAGAGTGCAGAGATTGACTTTTTCTTTCACTTCCGAAAAATCATCCTCAAAACTAATCCCGTGAGTATGAAATAGATAAATTTTTATTGGCTCTTTTATGTCCATTTGTTTGATTTCGCAGACTACTTGTTCGATAAAATCCTCATCAAATATTATAAGCATTGATTTTTCTTTATCTTTGAAAAAGCGACAAATGTTTTTATCTAATTTTATCCCTCCAAAAGTTTTTTGTTCCGAATAAATGTCTTCTTTAATTTGCAACATAGCAATAGAAAGTTGCATAAGTTTCATTTGATTTTTGATTGTTTTTCTACGAGGTGCAAAATCTGTGCGGTAGTATCTTAGGTTGTTTTGTTTTAATCCTTCAACTTCTTCACCCTTTGCGTTAGTGTAACCTTGTATTACTCGTTTATTTCTTTCGTACGTAATTTCCTCACAAATATTATTCTCATTTTCTTTGTGTTGTACCAATATACATTTTCTATTTCCTAAATCCGTTTTATTCAAATTGACACAAGCATGCAATGTTGTTCCGCTACCAGCAAAGAAATCCAAAACTTGAATAGATTTATTTTGTTTAAAAGACAATAAATATGAAATTAAAGATGTTGGTTTTGGAAAATCAAAAGGTACGTCTCCTAAAAGATTCTTCAATTCCTCACCTGCAGTCTCATTTGTATCAACATCATTATCTGTTTTATTGATAGTAGTGTTATAAAATCTTTCTGTAATAAAATTAGGAGGAGCAACAGTTCTATCTCCTTCCCTACAATAACGAATCGCACATTTTTTAGATTTGATAATTAAGGAACAGTTATTTTCAATTTCTGAATCTAAAAATTCCTGTGTCCAACGAAAACGCCCTGTCAAAGAAAAGTCATTGATAATTAGTCCGTTTTCTACTATAATATCATTCTCTAAGATTACTCTATCTGTTCTTCCCGCCTTTAGAGTTTGATTTTCTAATTTACATTTTACATAATTTGCTGGAAAATGTAATGTAGATATTCTATTTGATTCATTCAATAGCGGAGCATCGCCACCTGAGGTCGTTAGTCCTACAAATTTTTCAGATGAGTTTAATCTTTTTTGAAAACAAAGTATATATTCATGTGTTTTTCTTGATTTATTACTTAATGCTGGAGGCGTAGAAGTCTTGTTCCATAAGAAACATTCTACAAAATCAAAGTACCTATCACACAATATTTTTAATTGAAATACTTCATTATTATCAATAGAAACAAATATTAGTCCATCATCTTTTAATAATCGCTGAGCAAGTTTCAATCTTTTATCCATAAATGACAGCCATTTGGAATGTCTATATTCATCATCAATATTAACAAATTTATCATTATAAACAAAATCATCTTCTCCTCTATTGTACGGCGGATCTATATAGATAACGTCTATTTTTCCTTCATGAGTGTAGCAAAGTGTGGTAAGAGCATGCAAATTGTCGCCCTCAATTATTACATGGTTAGGATATTTTTCGTTATTTGTATCATTGATTATTCGTTTTTTAGTATCCTCCACAATAA
>ONOZ01000258.1 GCA_900319595.1 uncultured Bacteroidales bacterium
AATTCGTCCATATTGACTTTCTTTGTAGTTACCTTCATGTTGTTTTTCAAAACATCTGTAATTTGCTTATCAAACAAATAATTATAAACTTGCTTTGTCTGCTCTCTTTCATTTAGCATATTGCGAGCAACAGATTCAATGTGTCCTTCTCTTTCCTTTTTCTGCTCCTCTGTCTCGTCAGGCATTGCTGGGAAATAAGAAGGAAGTAATTCTGTTTTGTAATAATTGATTACGTCCTGGTCAGTAACTTTCACATTATTAGCCTCTGCAATCTTAGTTTCCAATATTTGCCAACGAATACCGTCCAAATATTTGTCTATTTTCTCTTCTATATCTTGCTTTGCCTGTTCGTTTTGAGATGTTGCTATAAGCCAACGTTTTAAGAATTCTTCAGGTAAATCAAATTTAACATTTTTAACTAATTCTTCGCTCGCTTTGTTTAAAAAATAGTTATCACTCTCACGTTTATAGGCATTCATCAAATCATTTTTAGCTTCCTCTCTAAAAGATTTCTCGTCCTTTATATCTTTGCCTTTATAAACTTTGCTAAATAAGTCCTCATTCAATTCGGCTGGCGTCATACGTTGAATAGAAGATATCGTAAATTGACAATCTGCAGTAAATTCTTTTGCTTCTTCCTGTTTTTTACGCAAAAACGTAGCCAATTGTGTAGCATCTTTCAATGCTTTTGCTGGTTTGAAGGTTATAGTGTCGTCTTTTTTCTTATTAAGAAACTTATCCCTAATAGTCTTTAGTGCAATTCGCTCAATATATAATGTAGTATTTATATCTACGCCACCTTCTTTTACTTGACCATTTTCGTCCAACTCTACCAAATGACCATACGCCATATCCTTTTCACCAATTTGCTCTGGACTTTCTACTTTACCAAAACGCATGCAAGTATCTTCTATAAACTTGTCTAACATTTCCTTTGTAGGCTCTATTTCATACAAAACCGCCTTTTCTTTTTTCAAATCCAACGAAAATTCTGGTTGCTGAGCAACATCAAAATAGAAAGTAAAGTTTTCATCTTTCTCAAAATCTGCCTTTGGAGTCTTGTCATCATTAGCAAGTGGAGAACCTAAAACTTTAATTTTGTTATCATCTATATACTTATAAAGACTATCCGACATAACACGCTCTATTACCTGAGCTTTGAGTGGAGTTTCATACATTTTTTTTACCATTGACATAGGAACTTGTCCAGGTCTAAATCCCGGAACTGTCATCTTCTTTCTTTGGTCTTTTAATTGTTTTTCAACTTCAGGTTTATAATCGTTAGCCTCTAATTCTACCTTAACTAATGAGGTCAAAACCCCGCTATTTTCTTGACTTACTTTCATTTTATACAAATCGTTTTAAAAAAATTTCTAAAAAAGATTTGCAAAATTACAAATAAATTTCGTTTGTACAAAATTTTTTAAATAATATTCATTTTCTACTGTAATACAAACCATTGATAAGAAGCCTTTTATTATTTGCACTTTTTCTTTAATCGTGCTTTGTTTTTCTAATACATTGTATAACAAATTTATATATAGATTTTTAGAAACTCTGACTTGCAGAAAAGTAATTTTTATGAAAAATTGTGGTATAAAAAATATCAAAAAATTTTAATTTTCAGACATTTATTTGTAATTTTGTGCAAAATACGACAATAAAAGTTAAACCCTATATAATAAAATTGTATTTTTGTAGTTTATAATGATACGGTGCAGAATTTTGTATGTAAATAGTTTTAAAAAAAAGTGTTTTAATGTTGAAAAAATATAACATAATTATAATATGTGTTCTTTTACTCAATTTTCTAACAGTCAGGGCTCAGAGTACTGCAGGAAACGAGGCTTTTGCTGTGCTAAATCTTTATAATTCTGCACAAATGACGGCAAGAGGATTAAGTTTTATGCCACGTTTTACTAATGAAGTTTCGTCCTCTTTGACAAACCCTTCAGTATTGGATAGTAGTTTGAATAACAAAGCCACTATAACCTATACAGATTTGTTTTCTGGTTCGTATCA
>ONOZ01000256.1 GCA_900319595.1 uncultured Bacteroidales bacterium
AACTTTGAAATACGTGCAAGATAAATATGGTGCTTCTCACGTTGCACAGATTACTACATTTGGTAAAATGGCAGCAAAGTCAAGTATTAAGGACGTTGCACGTGTATTACAACTTCCATTGGCAGATGCGAATCGTTTAGCAGGATATGTACCAGCACGTCCCGGTATAACGTTGGAGCAGGCAATGAAAGAATCGCCGGATTTGCAAAATGCAATGAATAACGGCACAGAGGCAGAAAAAAATGTCCTTAAATATGCTATGGACTTGGAAGGTTCTATTAGGAGTACGGGAGTTCATGCCTGCGGAGTAATTATTGGACCCGATGATATTAGTAATTACGTGCCTTTGACCAAACCTAAAGACAGCGAAATGATGGCTGTGCAGTTTGAAGGCAAGTTGATTGAAAGCGTTGGAATGATTAAAATGGATTTTTTGGGGCTAAGTAACCTTTCTATCATAAAGGATGCCTGCGAAAACGTTTATAAATCCAAAGGAATCAAAATAGATATAGACAATATCTCATTAGAAGACAAAGAAACCTTGGCTTTGTTTGCTAAGGGTAATACTACTGCAACATTTCAGTTTGAAAGTGAGGGTATGAAGAATCACCTTCAAAGGTTAAAGCCAGATAAATTTGAAGACTTGATTGCTATGAATGCTCTTTATCGTCCCGGTCCTATGGCTTATATACCAGACTTTATTAAAAGGAAACATGGCGAGGCACGAATAGAATATGAATTCCCTCAGATGGAAAAATATTTGAAAGATACTTATGGTATAACCGTCTATCAGGAGCAGGTGATGCAACTCTCGCGTGTTCTTGCTAATTTTACCCCCGGAGAAGCCGATACTTTACGTAAGGCCATGGGTAAAAAGCAAATGGACGTTATGGCAAAGTTGAAAGAAAAATTTGATAAAGGATGCGAGGAAAATAACTTAGATAAAACAAAAACAGAAAAGATTTGGAACGATTGGGTTGAGTTTGCTAAATATGCTTTCAATAAATCTCACGCCACTTGTTACGCTTACGTTGCCTTTCAAACGGGCTATATGAAAGCACATTATCCTGAAGAATATATGTCCGCCGTATTAACACATAATAAAAATAACCCAAAAAACTTAGTAATCTATATTGCAGATTGTCAAAAAATGGATATAGATGTATTAGGTCCTAATGTGAATGAATCGGATATGAATTTTATGGTAAATAAAAAAGGTCAGATTCTATTCGGTTTGGGAGCAATAAAAAACGTTGGAGAAAAGGTTGTAGAAAATATTATTGAGGAAAGAATTAAAAATGGAGAATACACCTCGGCAGAAGATTTTATTACAAGAAATTTGGAAGTAGTGAATCGCAAGTCCATAGAATCTTTGATTTTGGCAGGTGCGTTAGATTGTTTTAAAGATGTGGATAGAGCACAGTACTTTGTCAAAGTAGATGGTTCAGAGACACCATTTATAGATAAACTACTCAAATACTGCCAAAAGAGAAAAGCCATGGATTCTTCCTCACAGGTATCATTATTTGGTGGAGAACAGCATACGGAAGAAACTACTATAACCTATCCTGCTTGTGAGCCAATGTCGTTATTGGAAAAACTAAGGAATGAAAGAGATTTAATAGGTTTTTATGTGTCGGGACACCCTTTGGACAACTATGCAGACGAGATTAAAGCCTTTGCACATAATTCTGTTGTGGAGTTGGAAAATATGAACGAGATGTATAAAAACAAAAAAACCTCTGTATCCTTTGCCGGCATAATAACCAAGGCAAGCATTGCTAATACTAAAAATGGTAAGCAGTACGGACGCTTCACCTTAGAGGACAAAGAAGGTGCTTATGAATTTACTTTGTTTGGCAATGACTTTGTAAAATTTAGTGCATTTTTAAGACAAAATCTTTATGTATATATCAAAGGTAGAATCGCCCCATCTAGTTATGTCAATCCAAATAGTTCTGAGGCGGAAATACGTTTTCAAATAGAAAAGTTTGAACTGTTAGAAAATATGTTCCAAACATATGCCACCGGAGTAAAGATAACAATAGAAAATACGGCTTTAACAGAAGAATTGGTTAATAATATAACCAAACTTGCTAAACAAACAAAGGGAGGAGCCGAAATTACTTTTGTTGTATTTGATGCAAAAAATAATGTACGTGTAACCTTGGAGAGCAAAAAACATAAGATAGATATTGCATCTTTTATTGCAGAACTAAAACCTATGGTCAAAAGTGGCGAAATCTATGATTACATTGTACAAACTAAAACTATGTAAAATTTTGTTAGATAAAAATTTGTCCAAATAAAAAGTATATTTCAAAAAACTTTCATATCTTTGCAACATCTTATCAAAGAAGATAAGTGAAGGCGTTATGCTTATAAAAACTTGACCTATAAAGCCTGAGAAACTTTAGAATAAACAAGTTTGTAGCATATGGATTTCATTATTGCCAATCTTGGCGTGATTTCTACTATAATTATATCTTGATTATTCGGGTTGTTTCTCAGGCACCATTAGGGAGAGATATATGAATGTGAGTACGTGGTTTCACGCTTTCTTTGTTGTTAGGTAATAATATAGGTATGTTTAGGAACATTCCTCTCCTTTAAGAAACCACAAAGGAAAAAATGAAAAAAATATGGCAGTAACAATTCATGGATCCTATGGAGCATTACTTTGGGATAGAAGATGGCGAGAAAAAAGAGAACGTATTATAAATAGAGATAATGGAAGGTGTATTTTCTGTGCTTCAACGGAAGATTTAATTGTGCATCACAAACGATATCACGTTACAGAAGAAGGGAAAAAATACGTTCCATGGGCATATGATGACAAATACCTAATTACAGTCTGCAAGAAATGTCATCAAGCAGGACATAATAAATATGAGGTACCAATAATAATAATTAAAAACAAATAAAGATATGTCAATATTTAACAGAAACAAAGAGAATATTCAACAACAAGAGAATATTCAGCCGCAGATTCAAAACAGTCCAGAATCAGTGCAGGACTATCCAACTCCACGTCCAGAAATTAAACAAGAAGACTTTGTGGATATGTCTGACCCAAACACAAATCCAGGCTCAGCTTCTGAAGTGGCATCAACACCACAAGAAAAAGGAGAATCTTACTTTGATTGGGGATTGAACATGCCTATAGATAATGTTTATAAGTACATGGAAACTAATTGGGAAAACGAAGGCAGAAAAGATGCAATTGAAAATCCTGATATAAGTCATATGCAATCAAAAGTGGAGATTATCAAACAAGGATTGAAACGCCGTTTTGATTTAACAAGTCTGAAATATAACAAAATGATTAGGGGCTATAATGCACAGATAGTCCAATTGAGTACGTTTGGTTTGACAGGAGCTATGAGAGAATTAGAGTCCCATATTGAAACTTGCCAAGAGCATTTGGAAAAATTGAAAGAATTGGAACAAAAGTATCAAAACAATGACTCCACATTAGCAAGTATGGTAGCTTCATACGAAAGAGGATTTGCAAACGGTGTCGCTCTAAGAACAAGAAGTGAAATTGAAAACAACAATAGGTGATATGATAAAGAAATTGACTTGTAGGTTCGTAGGATGGAATTCAAATTTATTAACACAGTGCGGAGAAGCATCTCAAAGAGTGTTAAAAATATACACTTGTGCATTACTCATAATAATGACAATATGGGCAACGATAGGATTTGTATTCTCTCAACGCTACATAGGTATAGAGTCTATTGTAGGGCGTGTAGCAGTCGCTTTAATTTTTGCCATAGTTGTCTTTATGATAGAAAGAATCATCATTTTGCATATAGGCAAAGGAGGTATTTATTGGTTCAGGACATTTCTTGCGGTGTGCATGGCTATATTAGGAGCGTTTATTTTTGACCAAATGATTTTCCGTAATGACCTGGAAGATGCTATTCGTATAGAAGAAAAGCACAAAATAGAAAATGAGATAAACGAAAAAATCTCTAAAACACAACAAGAGATAACAATCCTAAAAGCAGAAAATGATTCTCTATACATAGAAATTGCAAAAAAGCCCACAATCCATCAAACATCGACCCATGCACGTAATGTCCCTACGCACATTGATAGTAATGGAGTGCAACAGTATAAAAGGATTGTAGATATTTCTGTCGGTCATATTGCCAATCCAGCACAAGCACAGGTAAAGGAAAATGAAAGGCGGTTGCAGAGATATGAACAAGAACTGTTTAATTACAGAAACTTTGACATAGAAGGCGAAGTGCAAAATAGAATCAAGAACAAGAAGACAGGATTCTTGGAAGAACTGAAAGCATCGTTACGAGTAATCGGCGAGAGTTGGATTTCCGTTGTCTTTTATTGCATCTTGTTTGCAGTGCTACTTTGTTTAGAGTTATTTGTGGTGTCATTGAAATGGTTCAAATCTCCGTGCGAATACGAATTACTAGTAAAACACCAATTGGATTGTAAAACTTTGCAATTGAAATATGCCTGGGACGAATTGAATAAACGATACGTAACTCAAACAATGGAGAAAGAAAGTTAATATGAGGATATTATTTAAGCAAAAAAGAGCAATAGTATAAAAGCTATATGATTTAAAAGTTTTGTTACATATTGGGTGTTTTAAGATTTTTTTGTATCTTTGCAAGTCGGAAAGGAAAGTATATGTTCATTGAAATGATAAGGAATTGGAGGAAAGTATCTGTCGCTTGTTTTACTATAATTAGTAAGAAATAAGAGGAAAGTCCGAGCAACACAGAGCATCATACTGTCTAACGGACAGGCAGAAGTTTTTTAATTTTTTCTTCTGACAGAAAGTACAACAGAAAATAACCGCCTATTGTCTTAGAAACCACAGACAAAATGGTAAGGGTGAAAACGCAGGGTAAGAGCCTACGACCATTGTTAGTGATAACGATGTGTGTGCAAACCTTATGAGTTGAAAGTTCAAATATATTGGCATGCAGTAATATTTTTATTATTGTAAGACGGTTGCTCGCTGTTTGTCAAGGGGTAGAACGATAGAGTCTTATCGCAAGGTAAGATGTAGATTAATGACAGATGAAAAACAGAACTCGGCTTACAAAACCTCCAATTCTTTACTTTTCTTTTTAGAAAAAATTGTAATTTTGCAACAAAGATTATTACAAAACAACATATGGATAAAAATTATTTAGAGAAGCATATACAAAATGCACTTGAAGAGGATATTCAGTCGGGAGATTTTTCCTCAATCGCTTGTATTGACAAAACGGCCGGACGCAAAGTTCGGTTAATAGCAAAACAAGATGGAATACTTTGTGGTGTAGATGTTTTTTGCAAAGTATTTGAATTGATGGACTCAGAAAAAGACATAAAAATAGAGCGTTTGCTTGAAGATGGTACGAAAATAAAGAAAGGCGATTTAATATTAAAAATTTCAGGTAATGCACGTAATATTTTAGGAGCGGAACGTACGGCTTTGAATTATATTCAATTGATGAGTGGAATAGCAACCACCACGGCAGAATATGTCAAAATTTTGGAAGGTATGCATACAAAACTATTGGATACAAGAAAAACTACACCCACCCTACGTTTGTTAGAAAAATACGCAGTAAAAGTTGGTGGAGGTGTCAATCATAGAATAGGTTTGTTTGATATGATAATGCTAAAAGATAATCATATAGATTTTGCAGGAGGAATTACAAATGCAATAACCAAAACAAATGATTACTTGAAGGAAAATAATTTGAAATTAAAAATAGAAATTGAAGTTAGGAATTTTAAAGAATTAGACGAAGTATTACAATGTGGTGGGGTTGATAGAATTATGTTAGATAACTTTTCTTGTGAGGATTTGAAAAAAGCTGTTCAGATAATTGGTGGTAGATATGAAACAGAAGCAAGTGGAGGAATAAATTTTCAAACTTTAAAATCTTATGCTCAAAGCAATGTTGATTATATTTCCGTTGGTGCTTTAACGCATCATATCTCTGCTTTGGATATTTCTTTGGTTAGCGATTAGAGTTATATAGCGGTTAGTGAATAGTATATTGGATATATGGGCGAATTATTTTCAAAATTTAAAGACAAAAAGCAACTTCTTTATTGGCGACCTGTAAGACAAGCTCTACATACTTCACGAATGTTAGTTTTGCCGGGTTTTCAGGGAGTGCCTTTGTTTGATGTGATATTGTTTTTCGTAAAAGGTTTGAAAAAGGGAGTTATCAATCAGCGAGCGGCTTCTCTTTCCTACCATATATTCTTTTCTTTATTCCCTCTTTTGTTAGCAGGTTTTACTCTATTGCCTTTTTTTCATTTAGAACACTATATTCCTATGATTTTGGAGACGTTAGACAACCTATTCCCAGACTCTACACAGGATTTTATTCAAAGGACAGTAACAGATTTGTTATCAAAAAAGCATAAAGGTTTGATGTCCATAGGTTTTATTTCGTCTTTATGGATTGCATCGTCTGGATTCAATTCGTTATTATTGACTTTTAATCAATCGGCAAATGTAGATAAAAAACGTAAATTTATATATCGTAGGACAATCTCAATAGGTATGGTATTTGGAATATTCGTGGCTGTAATTATAAGTTTTACGTTAATAATCTTTTCTCGCAAACTTATGATGTATCTTATTTTTAATGATACCATTCAGACGTTTTTCCAAATGTATATATTTAAAGTTATAAAATGGTCAATAATAGTTTTTTTAGTATATGTAGTGTTAGCAACAATATATTATATTACTCCAGCAAACCGCAAAGGGCATAAATTCTTTTCGGCAGGTGCTACGCTTGCAACGGTTATGTTTATTTTAATGTCCAATGGTTTCAATTTTTATATACTACATTTTTCACGCTACAATGCTTTGTATGGCTCAATCGGTGCAATTATCATTTTCTTATTATGGATTTATTTAAATGCATACGTACTGATTTTAGGGTTTGAACTAAATGCATCAATAGCAGAAGCATATAGGGAAGGACATACAAAGAAAAAATTAGAAAAAGATAACGAAAAAGTAAGTATCTCGAGAACCTCAACCAATATGCTTAATACTCGTAGGATAAAAGCAATATTCAATCGTAGCAAAATAAAAAAGATTATATCAAAACGACAAGAAACATAGTAACTTTCTCGTTATTGCCTTTGTTGTAGAATTGTTTCTAACAAATTATGTAATATTTGTTGTTCGTTTTGCCAATTTAAGTATTTTTGTGCAATTAAACAATTATCAGATAACTGTTGCAATAGAGAATTGTTAGACAAGATTTCGTTGATTTGTGATGCCAAAGTTGAGGTTTCATAACCTTGCAAGGCAATACCTGTTATAAACTCTTCCTCAATAGCCTTAATTTCTGTTAATGGCGAATACAAAACGGGCGTTGCAGAATTTATATATTCAAAAATCTTGTTTGGTAAGGAAATTGCATAGTTTTGATTTGTTGGTTTGTCAATAGATATACCCAAAGAGGCATTACGAGTTAGCAACATCATTTCCTCAAAGTCGATTTTACCTTTCAACACTACTTTGGTATGTAAATGATATGTATTTACCAACTTTTGCAACAAAGGAAATATGTCTCCATTGCCACAAATTATCAACTTGCAATCAATGTATTGCATAGCCGTTATCAGTTCTTCCAATCCTCTATCAATATTTGTTGCTCCTTGCCAAATTATATATTTTTCTGTTAAAGGGAATACTTTTTTAGGATTGTTGTTTTCTATGTATGGCGGAATATTACGTATAACCGTTGCATCTACATTGTATTGTTTTTTGAAGTATTCTTTAATTGGGTTGCAAACAGTAACTATATATTTTAGTTTTGGGACGATAGACTTTTCTATTTTGAGCCAACATTTTTGCTGAAACGAATTAGGACGTAGTTCTGCCACATAGCAAAACATTTCGTGCGAGTCAAAAATAAGAGGAATATGTTTTAGTTTACTTATAATATAGTTTGCTGGTAGAGTATCCAAGTCATTTGCCCACAAAATATCGACTTTTTGGAATAGCAATGTACAAAAAATTCGTATATTCAACTCTGCATAATACAAAAAGTTTTTTCTAAAAATAAAACCCAGTCTATGAATTCGTAGGAAAGAGTACTTTTTTTCTAAGGGTGCATATTGTTTTTTTCGATTTTTTGTTGTATCTTTGCAAATCACTTTTACGTTAAGTCCAAAAGATGAAAGTGAAGAGCACGTTCTTAATACTCGGTTATCGTTATACAAATCGTTACTAACTGATACACAAATAGTTTTCATAGGATTTGGAGGGGGTTAAATATTTCTCGTGATTAGTGTGATCATCTCGCAAAAAAATTTATTTTTCACTCAATTTGGCTTGGGCAATTGCGTACTGTGTATATTGCAAGAACGCAAAGCCATAATTTTTCATAGTAATGGCTTGCAAAGGATAGATTTTTATGTAATTCAACTTGTCATTGTCGCTACCATTATAGTAGAGGCTTTCGTAACCCGAATCTCGCCAAACATATTTCCAAGTATCATTTTGAACAACAATACTATGAGCGTATGAAGACAAAGCATAACTTCTTTGATTTGCAAAGATATTTAATCCCAGAGTATTTTCATTAAAATAATTCTTGTCCAACATAGATAAAAGGGTAGGAGCGATGTCTGTTTGAGAGGCGAGATTATTATTTTTCATCTCTTTAAGTCTATTTGGCATATGCATAATTAGAGGAATTTTATCTTTACCGCAGGAAGTAGTAATAATGAATAAAGTATTATTGAACCACAAGGTTTTACGTGCAGAGTTTATGAAATCTTTTATATATGCATCAATCTTTTTGTATTTACTTTCAGATTTATCCGTATTGAGCAAGATAAGAGAAAAGAAATTATGTTTTTGTTTAGATATGTTGGTAATGTCTTGAGAGGCATTGATTGCAGAAAAAGTATAGATTTTTGAAAAGTCTTGCATTGACAAAAAATGGGTCGTATTATTTTGTTTTTGTTCTTCATCACAAATTAGGATACTACTATAATTACGTGACTTTAGTGTGGTCGCAATTCCATTAAGTTTAGCAACAATGGTAGAGGACATCATATTGGACGAAAGAATATTAGGATACCCGCACACAGTAGAGAATACTCCATTATATATGTTCTCTCCGTCCGGATAAATATTAGTGAAACTTAAAGATTTCGTTGTAAGGTTTGTTAGATAAGGCATTTTGTTGGGAGTAATATCCATAAGAGCAATATCTTCTGTCATAATCATAACTATATTAGTCCTTTCGGGTAATTCTGGTATAGAAGCAGGGCGGTCGTTTTTAGATATTAGCTCCTCATCTATAATTTTTTTAGTCGTAGAACCGTCTATTACAGACAGCACTGTCGAAGGAGAATAGTTTTCTTCATCTATACTTTTGGCTAAATTAAAAATAGAATTTATGCTTAACTGATTGAAAAAATCGCTGTCCGAGAAATGTGCAAATCTATTGTTAAAAGGATTTTTTGAGGTTAGTGAAGAATGCATTCCTAATACACAAAGTGTTAATAATATAACGGAAAGTACAATAGTTTTGCCTATTTTTACCTCTTGTTTGTAAGGAGGAATAGCTTTGAACATAGTTGCATTGTACAAGCAGTACATTAGCCAAAGGAAGTAGCAAACAGAAAATAGAAAAATAGATAAATATAACAAAAGTACAGGTCGTTGTAGAAATAATGAAAAAATATATTTTGGAGATTCCATCCATGACACAACTATTATGTTGATATGAGTATTGAAATAAGAAAAATATATAACATCAGTAGCAATAATAAAAAAAGCAACTGTTAGAACCAAGCAAAGTATTATATGTAGCGGTCTGTAAATCCACCTTTTGTTGATATTTGTAATAGTACCCAATATGATAAGTATAATAAATGGGAGCAAAATCCAGCACAAAATGATAGCATCAAAATATATGCCGATAACCAAACTTTTAATCAATAAAATAGGATTTAGATCTGAAAATGTAGTAAAACAATGTATTGTAAAAATAGCGAATCTATACAGCATCATAAAAAACACTCCCAAAAAGAACACACCAAATACATATTGCAATTGTAGTGGTAGTGTTGTTTTTACTTTTTGAGTAATATTATTGTTAATATCTTTTATATTCTTATTTATTTCCATTTTATTCTATAATGTTTGAAGTTTTATAAGATGTGCATAGTATCCATTTTTGTCAAGTAATTCTTGATGCGAACCAATTTCTATAATCCTACCCTTATCCATGACTATAATCATATCACTATCCAAGATTGTAGAAAGTCTATGTGCTATTGCAATAACAGTTCTACCTTTCATAGCATTGGCAATTGCTCGAGTTACTTTCTTTTCGTTTTCAGTATCCATGGCACTTGTGGCCTCATCTAAAAGAAGTATTTGAGGATTGCGTAATATTGCTCTTGCTATACATAGTCTTTGTCGCTGTCCTCCCGATAATTGCAACCCTCTATCGCCAGTTATGGTATCATAGCCATTAGGAAGTTTTTCTATAAACTCATCTGCTCCTGCAATTTTTGCTGCTGCCTTAATATCCTCGTCTTTAAAATCCGTTAATCCAAATGCTATATTGTTTTTTACACTATCGTTAAATAAAATACTTTGTTGTGTTACAATCCCGTGAGATAATCTTAAAGAAGATAGACTAAAATCTTTTATATCCTCACCATCTATGGTAATTTTGCCTTGTGTAGGGTCGGCAAAGCGAACGAACAAATCAAGCAAAGTACTCTTTCCTGCCCCCGATGCTCCAACAATAGCAACCTTTTGCCCTTTCTTTATAGTGAAATTTATATCCTGCAAGTTGAAAGCATTGTTATTTTCATATGTAAAGCTTACATTTTCAAATTTAATTTCATTTGCAAACTTGCACTCCTTATTTCCTTTGTATTCTTCTTCTGTTGTTTGTTTGGTATTAAGAATCTGTAAAATTCTTGTTGCAGCAGCCTCTCCTTTTTTCAAATTATAATATGCCGTTATCAATTCTTTTACAGGAGATATAAGTCTTGAAAAAATTACAGTGAAGGCTATCAAAACTGCTGGGTGCATTTGCGAGGTTAAAGTCATCATTCCTCCCACTACTACTACGACAGAAAGTATTATTATGGAAAAAAATTCTGTCAAAGGTGCTGCCATTTCTTGTCTTGCGACAACTCGGGACATAGTTTTTGCATAAGAAGTATTTGAAGTGGAGAATTTGTCAATCATTATCTTTTCAGCATTTAATGATTTGGTGATTTTAACCATAGATAAAGACTCCTCGGCAAAGGCAAGTAATCTTCCTAATTTTTGCTGTCCTTTATAAGAGTTACGATTCAAGGATGCCCCAATTTTTTGTATCAATATCATTGGCAAAGGTAGGACAATAATAATAAATAACACGAATTTCCAAGATGCAAATATTAAAGAAATTGTATAGACTATTATCATAACGGGGTCTTTTATCACCATTTGTAAGCAAGAATATACACTCCATTCAACAGCACCTATATCCGAGGTCATTCTTGAAATAATATCTCCACGTCTAAAGTTGCTAAAAAACGAAACGGGCAAAATAGTAATTTTCTTATATACATCATTTCTTAAATCTTTGACGACACCGTTACGTATAGGCGAAAGAAAATAATAACCGAAGTATCTACAAAGATTGGCAAGTAAAGTAAAAAAGACAAAACCTATAGATATATAGATAAGGCAAGTAAAAAATCCTAACGTTTGCTTATAATACCCCAAGTAATAGGCAACAGTTCCGATTATGGCATCTTTTGAAAATGAAAATTCAGGTAGTTGTTCGGGCGATGGTACTAATCCTAAAAGAATACTGACAAATGGCACCACCATGGCAATAGAAAACAAATTGAAAAACACATACAAAACATTGAAAAGTATGTTTAAAAATACTTCTTTTTTATAATTGGTTACATATCTTAGTAAGTGTAATATGTTTTTCATATTTTAACAAATTATTTTCTATTCACTATTTTAGAACATTAGTTATTTGCATTTTATACAGCCATTGTACATCTTTATTCATACATCTCACCTGTTTTGGCACAATACTTTCTTCACTTTGACCTGGAGTTGTATTGATTTCAAGAAAATACAATTCCTTTTTATCCGTATCCCAAATATAATCAATTCTACAAACGCCCCGACAATTAAGATTCTTATAAATTTTTTCTGTAAGACGCTGAATATAAGTGGTCATTGTTTCGTCAATAGGAGCAGGTACTTTTTCTTCGCTTAATCCTTGATACTTTGCTTGCCAATCAAAGAAATCCGTTTTAGGACATATCTCCGCCACAGGTAATGCTGTAACTTTGTTATCAATCATCATTACCCCACAACTAAATTCGCGACCTTTAATGTATTCTTCCACCAAAACCTTATTATCAACCTCAAAAGCCTTTTCTATACATGACAACAAGTCTTCTTGTTTTGTTACTTTGAATGTGGCAAGCGATGAACCACCTTGCGAAGGCTTTACAAAAACAGGCAATTTTACTTTGGATAGAATCTCATCTAATGAAATTTCCTTGTCATCTTTATGGATAGAGGT
>ONOZ01000255.1 GCA_900319595.1 uncultured Bacteroidales bacterium
GACAGCGAAAAATATGATACTAAAACAAATACCTCAACAAAAATAAAATATCCTGCTTATATGATTTGGAAATTATCACTTACTCAAAGATGTTTTAAAATTTGTAAGATAACTTTATCTATTGATAATTTACTAAATTATAAACCTGATATATACTACTTTAATTCGCCAACAACCTCTGGAAGAACCTTTTTTGTGGATTTAAGTTTTGATGTATAATCTAAACAACCCAAAACAATACTGTAATTCATTGCATATAAACATTTTGCGACAATATTACAAATATTTGTTCTAAAGCATTATCTATAAAGAATATAGAACAAATCAAAAGTATAGTTACCAAACGAAACTTCACTCAAAATGATAGACAATATAATACATAATAATAAAAGATAAGAAGGAAAATCTGAAAAATTTTTAAAAATATTTGGTCAATAAAAAAATATATCGTACTTTTGCAACTTCAAATTTTTGAATAAATAAATTAACAAATTAAATTAACAAAACAAAATGGTAAGACAATACGAAACCGTTTTCATTATGACTCCCGTTTTATCTGACGACCAGATAAAGGAAACGGTAGGCAAGTATCAAAAACTATTGAAAGATGGTGGTGCCGAAATTGTAGATGAAAACAACTGGGGAATGCGTAAATTGGCATATCCTATTCAGAAAAAAACATCAGGTTATTACTACTTGATTGAGTTTAGAGCAGAAGGTGAATTGATTGCTAAGTTGGAAACAGCTTACAAACGTGATGAAAGATTACTTCGTTTCTTGACGGTATCTTTGGATAAATTCGCTGTTGCATATAACGAGAAAAAACGTGCAGGTGGCTTAAAGAGTCAGCAAAAAGCAGCAGAGAAAAAAGAAAGACGAGAAAACAAAGAAGTAAAAACAGAAGAAGTTAATGCTTAATAATTAAGGAGGAAAGAAAATTATGGCAAACGATACTGAAATAAAGTATTTAACCCCGATAAAGGTTGAAACGCAAAGAAAAAAATACTGTAGATTCAAAAAAAGCGGTATAAAATATATAGATTATAAGGATGCAGATTTCCTTCTTAAGTTCGTAAATGAACAAGGTAAGATATTACCAAGAAGAATCACGGGTACATCAAACAAATATCAAAAGAAAGTTGCACAGGCTATAAAAAGAGCAAGACATCTTGCGTTGATGCCATACGTAGCAGACTTATTGAAATAATAAAGGAGGAAAAGAGATGGAAATTATATTGAAACAAGACGTTCAGCACGTAGGTTATAAGGACGAAATCGTAAAAGTTAAAGACGGTTACGCAAATAATTACCTTATTCCTCAAGGTTTAGCAATTATGGCTACAGCATCTGCGAAAAAAGTGTTAGCAGAAAACCTTAAACAACGTGCTTTCAAAGAACAAAAGATTAGAACAGAGGCTGAAGCAAGTGCCGCGAAGATTGCTGCTATCAATGGTTTGAAAATTGCTACAAAAGCAGGTGAAAATGGCAAGATTTATGGTTCTGTAAATTCTATTCAATTATCAGATGCTATCAAAGCACAATTTGATATCGATGTTGATAGAAAGAGAATTGCTATTAAAGGCGAGGCTATCAAAGAATTAGGTTCCTATCAGGCTGTTGTAAATGTCTACAAAGATATTAAAGCAGAGTTTTCTTTTGATGTCGTTGCTGAGTAACACTAATAATTAAAAAATTTATGTTTTTAAAGTAAGGCAGGAGTAAAGAAATTTATCCTGTCTTATGTATTTATTATTGAAAATGATAACTAACGCACAAATCAAGGCTATTACATCGTTGCAAGAGAAAAAACATCGCAATCAAACAAATTCTTTTGTCGTTGAAGGTAGGAAAATGGCAGAAGAATTATTGAGAAGTGATTATGAAATTATAAATATTTTTGCTCTTAACAAATGGACATTACCTAATACCTCCTTTGCAATAAATAAGGTTCATAAAAACATTGACGAAAAGATAACTTACATCTCAGAAAAAGAACTTGAGCGTATTAGTTCTTTGAAAACTCCCGATGATGTGCTATGTATTGTCAAACAAAAGAAAACTCAAAAAATCAATCTTGATAATCAATTAGTTTTAGCGTTAGATAATATAAATAACCCCGGCAATTTGGGAACTATTATTAGGCTTGCAACCTGGTTTGGTGTAAAAAACATCATTTGCAACGAAAATACTGTGGATTGTTACAATCAAAAAGTTTTGCAATCTACAATGGGGGCAATTTTTCATATCAATTTGTTTTATACAAATCTTTATCAATTTTTGCAAAGTCATACATCACAAAACATTTATGGCACAGTATTGCAAAATGGGAAGAATATATATAACGAAGCACTAACAAACGAAGGTATTATTGTAATTGGCAACGAATCTCACGGCATAAGCAAAGATATATTACAGATGATAAATCGTCCTATTACCATTCCCTGCTTTGCAAAGGAGAACGAGATAGAATCTTTGAACGCATCGGTGGCTTGTGGAGTGATTTTATCCGAATTTAAACGCCAAACTATCTAAAATATTATAGATTAAGTAACTTTGGATAGCGTATTACTAACTGCACAAGAATAAAAATATGTGTTACAAGTAATAAAGGAATAATAATTCTAAATTTCCAATGTTTAGTCTTATGATGAAAAATATTTATTCCTAAAAATGCCCCAAAACTCCCTCCTATCGCTGCCATAAATATCAAAGTAAATTCACTTATTCGCCATTGTTTCTTAATACTCCTACGTTTATCTATACCATATAGCACAAACACGACAATGTTGATACACAGCAAATAAATTAAAATCCATTTCATCTGACAAAAACTCTATGAAAATCTACACCTTTTGACGCTTTATCTTTATCAACAATGACAATCAAACAAGGTCTTGTAGTATAAGATTGTTTTGGTCCCAGTGTAAGACGATAATTGCAAGTAATAGAACCTTCTGCCTTTGAAGTTATATCTATAAAATCTAACCTCTTCAAAATATTACTTTCTTCCAAAACTATGCAAAGTGCAGTTTGTTTAGAAAAATCTATTTTTGTTGGCTCGCCACCTTTACCCATAAAAGCGGCAGGAGAAAAATATTTGTCAAAATCCTCTTGCGAATCAACAACAAACTCCCCCCTATCATTAGGAGGCGTTGCATTATTATTAAAAAAATAATTTCTTGCAACTATATTATTAGTTATAAAAGTAGTATCTGTTTGCAATTTATTTTTCTCGGTGATTATTTTATTATTTCCGCAACTAAAAAAAATAATCACAACAAAAAAATAGAACGATATAAATACTCTCTTTTTCATCACTTTGCAAAGATACAAAATTTTTGATAAACTGCCAAAGTTTTCCGAATATTTTTTGCAAATCATTATTTTTTGTAGCATCTGCCCTATCTTTCCAAAGAAATTTTGTATCTTTGCAAAGTTTTTAATAAATATAAGATTGAGTATGTCATTAGTTAAATCAATATCAGGCTTTCGTGGTACGATAGGAGGCAAAGCGGGTGATAATTTAACTCCCGTTGATTTGGTAGGTTTCGTTGCTGCTTTTGCGACTGTAATTAAAGAGAAAGTAAATAAAGATAAGATTACCATACTTGTAGGAAGAGATGCAAGAATCTCAGGACAGATGGTCAATAACTTAGTATGTGGTACGCTAATGTCAATGGGCGTTGATGTGATTGACACTGGGCTTTCCACAACCCCTACAACTGAATTAGCGGTTATAGATAACAAGGCAGACGGTGGAATAATCCTTACAGCCTCTCATAATCCTGAACAATGGAATGCACTAAAATTCTTAGCATCTAACGGCGAGTTTATCTCCAAAGAAGATGGCGAAAGAGTATTAAACATTGCTGAGAAAAACGATTTCGTATTTGCTCAGGCAACTAAACTTGGTCAGTACACAACTATTGATAACGCCGTAGATAAACATATAGAAAAAGTTTTGGCATTGGATTTGGTTGATGTGCAAGCAGTAAAAGAAGCAAATTTCCGCATTGCTTACGATAGCGTTAATTCAACAGGTGGTTTTGTTTTGAGAAAACTATTGACAGCATTGGGAGTTAAGGAGATTTTTGCTTTGAATGAAGAACCAACCGGCTTATTTGCTCACAACCCTGAGCCGTTGCCTGAAAATATAACAGATATTTGCAATCTTGTTGAGAAAGAACATTGTCATTGTGGCTTTATTGTGGATCCTGATGTGGATAGATTGGCTATCGTTTCCAATACGGGCAAACCTTTTGTAGAAGAATACACACTCGTTGCGGTTGCTGACTATGTTTTATCCAAAACTCCGGGTGCTACTGTAAGTAACTTATCTTCTTCAAGGGCTTTACGCGATGTTACAGAGAAAAGATATGGTCAAAGATACGAGGCTGCTGCTGTGGGCGAGGTAAATGTGGTTAAGAAAATGAAAGAAATTAACGCTGTTATCGGAGGAGAAGGTAACGGAGGAGTAATCTATCCTGCATGTCACTCTGGTAGAGATGCGTTGGTGGGAATTGCTTTGTTTTTAACTTTACTTGCAAAGAAGAAAATCTCTTGTCAAGAACTTAGAGACTCTTATCCAGAGTATGTTATAGCAAAAAAGAAAATGGAACTCACTCCAGAAATAGACGTTGATTTGATTTTAAAAAATATTGCAGAAAAGTATAATAATTATGATGTAAATACTATTGACGGAGTGAAGATTAACTTTGAAAATGAGTGGGTTCATTTACGTAAAAGTAATACTGAACCGATTATTCGTATATATGCAGAAAGTGATTCCATGACTAAGGCGGAGCATTTGGCAAACGTGATAATTGAAGATATAAGCAATATAATTAGAGAAAATCTTTAATTTCCTA
>ONOZ01000254.1 GCA_900319595.1 uncultured Bacteroidales bacterium
TTCTTTAAGCGATTGTTCCCACTCTTTACGCAAAAGAACATAAGAATCCTGCAATGCAGCAATTTTATTTTTGATAGTATTGGCTTGCTCAAATCTTTGTGTTTTTACATACTCGTTTTTCTCTTTTATTGCAGTTTCTATGTTTTGTTCCAACGAAGAGATCTCCTTAGGAACAGATATGTGTTTAACATGACACCTTGCACCCGCCTCGTCTAATGCATCTATAGCCTTATCTGGTAAGAATCTATCATTCATATACCTATCCGTAAGTTTTACGCATGCCTCGATAGCTTTGTCCGAAAACTTAACCTTATGATATTCTTCGTAATAACCTTTAATATTGTGCAAAATTTCTATAGTCTGCTCAACTGTAGTAGGTTCTATTTGCACTTTTTGAAAGCGTCTTTCCAATGCAGAATCGCTTTCAAAGTATTTACGATATTCATTATTAGTTGTAGCACCTATACATTGTATTTCACCTCTTGCAAGTGCGGGTTTGAAAATATTAGATGCGTCTAATCCACCCTCAGCATTACCTGCACCTATCATTGTATGGATTTCGTCTATAAATAATATGATATTAGGATTTTTCTGTAAATCGATTATCAATCCTTTTAATCTTTCTTCAAATTGACCTCTATATTTAGTTCCCGCAACAACGGAAGCTAGGTCCAAAGTAAAGATTCTTTTGTGAACTAGAGTGTAAGGGACATTCTTTTTTGCAATATTGATAGCAAGTCCTTCGGCAATTGCACTTTTTCCTACGCCAGCCTCACCGACAAGTATAGGATTATTCTTTTTTCGTCTTGAAAGTATTTGTGCAACTCTTTCGATGATATCCTCGCGACCGACAATAGTATCTAATTCTCCCCTTTCGGCGGCTAGAGATAAGTCTTTACCAAAATTATTTAAGTAACGTGTTTGAGATTCTTCCTGATTATCATCTTCTTTTTTAGTCTTCTTTTTTTGATGCATTGCTCCTAACGGAGCAAGTCCTATATCAGAAAGGGTTTCAAGCATATCTTGTGCATTCTCAGGCATATATATTTGTATACTGGCAGTTTTTGTTATATTGGCAAAAGGTTGAATATTAAAGTCTCTTACATTATCTAAGTTTATATTATATTCAATCAACAAATCTCTTATATCATTACCCTGTTCCAATCTTAGAATTCCCGCAAGTATGTGTCGTGTGCCAACTTTGGGTAAATGTTTTGATAAGGATTCCAAAAAAGCCAATTGTAGTACCCTTGCTGCATTAGAACTTAAAGGAGTGGAACCGCTGTTTGGCACAGTAGCAGGATTAGTTGTATTTTGTTTAATTGTATTTTCGACTCTGTCTTTGAATGTAGACAAATCCTCCACGTATTGACTTATAATTTGGTTGGCAGTGCAGGATTTTATTCTCAAAATACCCAGTACAAGATGCCCAGTATCTACCAAATTGCTACTCAGTCTTGTCGCCTCATTGGTAGCGTTTGTAATAACATCTTTTGCATTATCCGTAAAATTATTATTCATAAGTTTATTTTCCTAACTTTAAAGTTACATCTTAATAGTCGTGCAAAGATACAAAATTTCTTATTTATACGACACTAAAAATTTATTTTATTTTCAACAGCCAAATGTTAGATTATTCGCACATAATAAACAAATCGTCCCTTTGGTTTAAAAATAGTATTGGAATATTGCCCATGTCGTAGATTACATTTCTTTCTGGTAGACCAGTGAAAAACTCAATGTAACTTTTATTCTTTGTTGTTTGAAATATGCAAACATCACAATTATTTGTCTTTGCGTAATCTAAAGCTTGCAGGTCCAATTTAGTTTTTCTGTTAAGAGAATGTACATTTAAGGTTTCAATATCAAATTTTCTAAACATTTTTCTTAAAAATCCGATATTAAGATTCAATTGTCTTTGGAGATATTCGTCTTTGTAGCGATGGTAAAAAATATGTGTAACGCTATGGGCAAAACGTCCGAAATAAGATGCCCAAAGTATTTTTTCTTTGCATTCTTTCATCGCATTCATGGACAGAACCACATTTTTGAATTTGCAATTTGCCATATATTCTTTAAAAACGAAGTAGGCGACTCTTGAAGCACGAAAATCTCTAATTATATTATCGTAATGAGTTGGCAGTGTTTTATTTTTGCCATTATAACTTTTGGTTACAATCATTACAGCATTGAGTAAATCTCCCAAATTATTGATAATATCTTTTGTTTTCCCATTAAGAGCAACGTACGAATGAACATAAGGCAATGAAAGTGAGGCGTTAATTTCTTTTAATTTCTTTTGAGCCTGCGAAGTAGTAATTTGAGTATATTGTTCATCAGAAATAAAAAGCAGTATTAAGCCCTTTTTCAGTAGATTACAGAATTTGATACTCCAATCTACCGTATCCTTGTAATCATTTGGGTCGGTGATATATGCAATTACGAATTGATCCCTATATTCTCCTTTTTTGTATTTTTGCATTATATTTGCGATTTCTTTTTCCACAGCAATACCAAAAACAATCCTGCCAACGCTCCGCCTAAGTGTGCAAAGTGTGCCACGCCGTCTGAAGTTGTGAATACGCCGTTAAATAACTCTATAGCACAATAGCCAATGACGAACCACTTGCATTTGATTGGCACAAGGAAGTATAGATATATGTATTCATTAGGGAACATCATTCCAAAGGCAAGCAATACACCAAAACAGATTCCTGATGCTCCAATAGTGTTAAGTGTGTTTAGAAAAGCGTCTTTGGAAACTATTGTTGTATTATTCACATTGACGGACGTATAATCTCCAAGAATCAAATCTTTGTACATAAGGAAATATGTAAGTTCCTGCATAAGAGCCGCACCTAAGCAAGTGATCAAACAATATAAGAGAAAACGTTTGCTACCCCACAAGTTCTCTATCGTATATCCGAACATCCATAACGCAAACATGTTGAAAAACAAATGCGAAAACGAACCATGAAAGAAAGCATAAGTAACCAACTGCCAAATATGGAACTTGCTTGCTAAAAATAAGTGAAGACCAAATGCATCCGTCAAATGAATACCTCGCATATTCAATACAATTGTCAGAAAATACAAAAGAATATTGATAATTAATAGATTTTTGCACACGGGTGGCAGTATATTGAATCTTTGCGGTGTGTAGTTATAATTATATTCGTACATGTTTGTTTAGTATTAAATTCAATCCGCAAAGATACGAAAATTATAAATAAAAATTGCCAAAACATTATAAAAAAGCATAATAATTATTTTTATGTATAGATTTTGATATAAAACTTACGTATATGATATAAAATTTTTGTATATTTGCAAACTCGAATTAACGTACAAGGATGCAGATGAAACTATCTATTGTAATTGTAAATTATAATGTTGAGCACTTTTTGGAACATTGTCTTTTGAGTGTAAAAAAAGCCCTGAAAGACATTGAAGCTGAAGTGTTTGTCGTAGATAATAACTCGGTAGATGGTTCCATTAGTATGTTAAAATCAAAATTCCCAGAGGTGAAGCTTATTGCAAACAAAGAGAATGTTGGCTTTGCCAAAGCGAATAATCAAGCCATAAGACAATCAAGTGGAGAATACGTTCTATTGCTTAACCCTGATACCGTAGTAGAGGAAGATACTTTTGAAAAATGTCTAAATTTTATGGATTCTCACGTCGATGCTGGTGGTTTAGGCGTAAAGATGATTGATGGGCAGGGAAAGATTCTCAAAGAAAGTAAAAGAGGTTTTCCTACTACTTGGGTTTGTTTCTGCAAAATGGTAGGACTAACAAAAATTTTTCCTCATAGCAAGAAATATTGCGGGTATTACATGGGGCATTTGTCATATGATGAAACTAATGAGGTAGATATTTTGGCTGGAGCCTTTATGTTGATGCGTAAAAAAGCACTTGATAAGGTTGGTTTGTTAGATGAAACGTTTTTTATGTATGGCGAAGATATTGATTTATCATATCGTATTACTCAAGGAGGATATAAGAATTATTATTTTTCAGATACGTCCATCATTCACTACAAAGGCGAAAGTACAAAGAAAGGTTCGTTGAATTATGTCTATACTTTCTACAACGCCATGGATATTTTTGCTAAAAAACATCTGAAGAAAAAACAGACAAAAGTTTTTTCATTAATTATAAAATTCGCAATATGGGCTCGTGCTACTGTATCATTTTTTTTACGGATATTAAAAAAAACTACATTTCCAGTACTGGATTTCATACTTGTATATTTAGGATTCTATTTATTAGAAAAGTTTTGGGCGATATACTATTGGGGAACGGCAGACTACTATCCAATACATTATATCCTTGTAGCAATACCTATATATATAGTAATATTATTGTTTTGCGTCTATTTATTCGGAGGATATGATAAGTTCCGTCCTCATAAACTAATATCTGGAGTATTTTTCGGTATGATATCTATTTTGGTGGTATATTCACTTATGCCAGCAGCCTTGAGATACTCACGAGCAATGGTAATAATGGGGTCGATACTCACTTTCTTTATATTGTTTATAGAAAGGTACTTTCTACATTACATCAAAACAGGGCGCTGGTCTATAGCCGAGAATACGTCTTCGTACATAATAGTAGGAGATAGACAAGAAACTAAGCGTGTAACAGATTTACTTCGTTCAACAAACTTAAAACCCGAATTTATTGGACTTGTAAGTGTCGATGATACAGAGGAAAAAGATTATTTTTTAGGAGATATAGCTCAGATAGAAGATATTATTAGGATATATCATGTTAATGAGGTAATTTTTTGTAGTAAATCTTTACCACAAAGTAAGATTATTTCAGTAATGAGTGATTTATCTAAGACCGATGTTCGTTTTACGATAGCACCAGAAGTTACGGATTTTATCATTGGTAGCAATACAATAAACACTCCTACGGATATTTATGTTATGAGTGTGAACAGTGTTGTAACAGATGATAATAAGAGAAAGAAACGATTGTTTGATTTTTCTTTTTCATTATTGATATTGTTGTTTTTCCCATTAGTTGTTATCTTTTGTAAAAAACACTTTGTCGCATTGAGAGATGATTTACTTGTTTTAGTAGGAAAGCTAACTTTTGTGGGATACAACAAAAACGATATTAAAATTGGAGAGTTGCCAAAGTTAAAACAATCTATTTTTTCTTCTATGGAAAATATTAAATACAAGAATTTAGACAATCGGACTATACATCGTTTGAATCAAATGTATGCTAACAATTGGAATGTAAAAACAGATTGGAACATTTTGATAAAAAACATATTTGAACTATAAAATACTTTTTATATAAGTAAGTAAAGAAAAATAAAAACTATAAAGCTTTGAAAAAATAAAAATTTGTTTTAATTTTGTACTTTAATTTAGAAACGAAAAGTGTTTGTGAATAATGGAATTAAATAAAGATAATTATTGTGTGATAATGGCAGGTGGCATTGGGTCGAGATTTTGGCCTATGAGCCGAACAGACAGACCTAAGCAGTTTTTAGATGTCATGGGATTTGGTGAGAGTCTGTTGCAAATGACTTATCATAGATTTGAAAAGATTTGTCCCAAAGACAATATCTATATCGTAACTAGTGAATTATATAGAAATATAGTTATAGAACAACTTGATGGTATCAGAGAGGATAGAATTCTTTGCGAGCCTGCAAGAAGGAATACTGCTCCATGTATTACTTATGCAAATTTTCGTATTTTAAAAGACAACCCAAATGCAAATATTATTGTTGCACCTTCTGACCATTTGATTTTAAAGGAAGATATTTTTCTTTCGATAATTCAAAAAGCATTAAAAGTTGCTAAAGAAAATGATATTTTGATAACACTTGGTATTAGACCTTCTTATCCTAATACAGGTTATGGTTATATTCAATTTGATAATACGGACGGACTTAAAAGTGATATTGAGTTTAAGAAAGTCAAATTATTTACTGAAAAACCTAATAAGGAAATGGCACAGATGTTTATTGATAGTGGTGATTTCTTATGGAATGCAGGTATTTTTGTTTGGTCTTTACACAGTATCAATAAAGCGTTGAATGATTTATTACCAGAAATTTATAACGCGTTTAGTCAAGGCAAAGATTTGATGGGAACAGACAAGGAAATAGAGTTTATAAACGAAACCTATACATCTTGTCAATCCATTTCAATAGACTATGGTGTTATGGAGAAAGCATCTAATGTTTATGTTATGCCTTCTGATTTTGGTTGGAGTGATGTTGGTACTTGGAAAGCACTCTATGAGGTTCGAGGGAAAGATGATAATGGCAATAGTACAATAGGGAAAAATGTTATGACTTATTCATCGACAAATAACGTAATTACAATTGATGACAATAAACTTGCAGTTATCCAAGGTCTAGATGATTACATTGTAGTAGATTCTAAAAATGTGCTTTTGATATGTAAAAAAGACGAAGAACAAAGAGTTAAACAGTTTTTGACAGATGTTGAAGTTCAAAAAGGAAAAGAATACCTTTAATATGGATAAAGATAGAGTTGATTAAGGCAAATGTAAAGAGCTTTTTATATTTTCGGTTAATTTTAAGAGATGAAATAAGTGAAGTAATAACAAAAAAATATATGATGGAAACAATTAGAAGAACAGAAATAAAAGACCTTTTTTGTGATAAAGCAAAAGAGTTGGTTGGTAAAGCCATAAAGATTAAAGGCTGGGTAAGGACAAAAAGAGGCAACAAAAATGTAGCATTTATTGCGTTAAATGACGGGAGTACAATAAAAAATATTCAGATTGTTGTAGATATTGCTTTATTTTCAGAAGATGTTTTGAAAAATATAACTACAGGTGCTTGCTTATGCGTAGAGGGTTTGTTAGTCGAATCAATGGGTAAGGGACAAACAGTAGAGGTTCAAGCAACTCAAGTAGAAGTTTATGGCATTGCAGATGTTGAAACCTACCCTTTACAAAAGAAAGGACACACATTAGAATTTCTGAGAGAGATTGCACATTTACGTCCAAGGACTAACACTTTTGGAGCAGTGTTGCGTATTCGGCATAATATGGCTTTTGCCATTCATAAGTATTTTAATGATAAAGGCTTTTTCTATTGGCATTCTCCTATAGTAACTGCCAGTGATTGTGAGGGAGCAGGTGAGATGTTTCAGGTAACCACACTTGATTTGGAAAATACTCCTAAAAACGAGGCTGGCAAGATTGATTATACAAAAGACTTTTTTGGACAAAGTACATATTTGACAGTATCGGGTCAATTGGAAGGAGAATTAGGTGCCACATCAATAGGGAAGATTTATACTTTTGGTCCAACATTCAGAGCAGAAAACAGTAATACGCCACGTCATTTGGCAGAGTTTTGGATGATCGAGCCGGAGATGGCATTTTATGATATACATGATAATATGGACCTGGCGGAAGATTTTATCAAATTTCTAGTCCGTTATGCTCTAGATAATTGCAAGGATGATATTCAGTTCCTAAATGATATGTATGACAAAGAACTAATTATTCGTTTGGAAAGTGTATTAAAGGAAGATTTTATTCGTTTGCCTTATACCGAAGCCATTGACATTCTTTCCAAAAGTGGTCAAAAGTTTGATATACAAGTGTCTTGGGGAATGGATTTGCAAAGTGAGCATGAGAGGTTTTTGGTAGAAAAACATTTTAATCGTCCCGTTATTTTGATTGATTGGCCAAAGGAAATCAAATCTTTTTATATGAAGCAGAATGATGACGGCAAGACGGTGCGAGGCATGGATGTCTTATTTCCACAAATTGGAGAGATTATCGGAGGAAGTGAGCGTGAGGCGGATTATAACAAACTTATTAAAAGAATGCAGGAATTGGATATGAATATAGACCGCTATGCTTGGTATCTTGATACTCGTAGATTTGGTTCTTGTCCTCATAGTGGTTTTGGTTTAGGCTTTGAAAGGTTACTTTTGTTCGTTACGGGTATGAGTAATATTCGTGATGTTATACCTTTCCCACGTTTTCCTAAAAATGCAACATTTTGATTATATAGCATGTAATATGAAGTCTGTATTTTTATAATTTACATATACTTGCATATTACTTACCAAATCTTAAAATATGTAATATCATGGTATCAAATTCTTTGACAACGAAAATGCAACAAAAATTTGCACCATCGCAGATTCAGTATATGAAATTGTTGCAACTCCCATCATCTCAATTAGAAGATAGAATAAAGGAAGAGATTGAAAAAAATCCGTTGTTGGAGGAAGAAGAAAAAAAAGAAGAGTCAATAGAAATTCCTAGAATTAGGACGGATACCAATGGAAGAGTTAGAACAAAAAATGCAGAACAAAAGACAGAGGTTTTTAAAGTCGATCCAGCTTCGTTTAATTCACAAGAGGCTTCAATGTATGAGCATCTTATGGAGCAGTTGGGGTTAATTGATTTTGACGAAACAGAATATGAAATAGGTAAAGAGATAATAGGTAATATCAACGATAATGGCTACTTGACAAGAAGGACAGATGCTATTGCAGATGATTACTATTTTTCACATTCCATAGAGATAACGGTACAACAGGTAGAGGATGTATTGAAGGAAATACAGAGATTTGACCCACCAGGGGTGGGAGCAAGAGATTTGCAAGAATGTTTATCTCTACAGATAACGAGAATAAACAAAACAGGGGAGGATGTGGATTTAGCAAAACGTATAATAGCAAATCCTAACCTGTTTGAGTTGTTTAAAAATAAGCAATATTTGCCATTGCGGACAAGATTATCGTGTTCAAAAGAGGAATTAGAAAAAGCAGAGGGTATCATAAAACAATTAAATCCTAAACCATATTCAGGAGATGAAGGTATATATAATAATGTATATATAACACCAGATTTTTATATATGGAATAATGAAGGGAAAATTGAATTTCAACTAACAAGGACTTTTAATAAGTCCCTAAAATTATCTCCTCATTATTTAACCATGCTGGAAGAACTGAATAAAGAAGATAAAACTAAAGAAAATAAAGAAGCTATTGCTTTTATTAGACAACGTATAGATTCGGCAAACGAGTTTATAATGGCTTTGAGTAGGAGAGATGAAACTCTTAATAATGTTATGGCTGCCATTATAAAATTCAACTACGCATATTTTCTTGATGGCGATATAACAAAATTAAAACCGATGCGTTTGGTGGATATTGCTCAAATGACAGATAATGATATTTCTACTATTTCACGTTTTGCTTCTCAAAAATATGTGCAAACTCATTTTGGATTGTATCAGATTAAACGTTTTTTCTCAAATGCCATTGAGGATGGAGATGGTAATCAGATTTCTTCGGATACTATAAAAGATACTATTGAGAAAATTATAGAAAAGGAAGATAAACAAAAGCCATATACAGATGATAAAATTGTAGAATTATTGAAAGCAGAGGGATATTTGCTTGCAAGGAGAACGGTTGCTAAATATAGAGATATGTTGAATATTCCAGTTGCAAGATTAAGAAAAACAATTTTATAAAATTAGAACAAAATAGAGCAAGATTAGGAATTGTTATGGATATTTCACAAGCGAAAAGATTATTGATAAAAGTTGCAGAGATAATATGCAATCCTTTGCTTGTTCCTTCGTATTTATTCATACTATTTTGTTTATCTGTACCTTTGTGTAGATTATATTTTATTTTATATCCTAAACTATTTTTTTTACTTTTATTTTTACTGACCTTGACGACACTGTTCATTCCTTTATTGTTTTATAATTATTGTAAAAAGAGACAAATAGAAAATATTAATACAGTTTTTTTATTATTTGTTTTGCTTATAAATGTTGTAAGTTTATTGATTATTAAACGCTTTCAAATGGATATTGGTAACATTCCATTTCGTATGACATTGATTATTGTACTAATTGCAAATATAGAACTATTGATTTTCAGTACAATACAACCTATTAAATGGATTTGTGTCGTGATAGGATTGTTATTAGGATGTATTACTTTAATATTGCCTATTAAAAATTTTTTATGTTTCAGTACTGCATTTTTGTTATCTGGTGGAATTTTATCATTACTTTTGGACAGAGAAAAGATGACCATTAAACAAATGATATATAATTTATGTATTGGTTTTACTTCAATATGTTTTAGCATGTTGTTTTTGGGATGAAAGAAACTTACAAATGCATATTATTAATGTTGATAATGCTTTTGTGCAATGATACATTGTTTGCACAGCATCAAAATTCATTATCTCAAGAGGACAAACGTACCAAAAATAGACGTATAGCAGATTCGTTGTATTATGTGCATACGGTAAAAAAACAGCAGGATAGTATAAAAAAAGTTAGATTGCAAGAGATAGAGAAAGAATACAATTCAAACGAAAGCAAAGTTACAAAAAAAATATCAAAAAATAATAAATTAGTAACAAAAATATCTTCTAAAAATACTTTAGAGGATACAATTGGTTGGAAAGAAGAGTCTTATAAATATGAAGTAGAGATTCCGAGTACTACACTTTATCAACAGACTTGGTTTTCGGATAGGGTAAAGACACACAAGATTACACTTAGAGATATTCCAGATGAGGTAACTTTGCGATTGTGTGGCAAAAAGGGGGTGGATAATTTTTGTTTCCCTTATAAAGGCATAAAAACATCTGGATATGGATGGCGTTGGGGCAGACCGCATACAGGTATTGATATTGCTTTGAAAACTGGCGACCCTATTTATGCTGCTTTTGATGGAGTTGTAAGAGTTGCAAAGTTCAATGGTGGTTATGGTAATATGGTTTTGATTCGTCATTACAATAACTTGGAGACTCTCTATGGACATTTGTCATCTATCAAGGTCAAGGTAGGGCAGAAAGTCAAAGCAGGAGATATTATTGGGTTAGGAGGTTCAACTGGTAGGAGTACGGGGCCACATCTTCACTTTGAATGTCGTCTTTTATATGCATGTTTCGATCCAGAATGGATTGTAGATCTGAAGAAATATGACCTAAAAACTAAACTTGTGCGAATAGACAAATCTTATTTTGGTATAGCATCATCTCAATCGGCAAGTGATAAAAAAGAAAAGATGACTAAACTGGTCAAAGTCAATACATTATTAGATGGCACGAAATTTGTATCAGAAAAGGAGTTGGAAAAGATGATTGCAACGAAAGAAGCAAAAAAAAATCGATCTGCTAAAATTAATAATGAAGACAAAACGACTTGGAGATATTATAAAGTAAAAGATGAAGATACAATAGAAGATATTAGTAAGAGATTTAATATTCGTATTTCCGACCTTGTAGAAATTAATAATTTGAAAGATAACAATTTAAAGGTAGGAGAGAGGATTAGAGTTAGATAATAATAACATTAAAATATAATAGAAAATGGCAAGTGAGTTAAAAAATTTATCGTCATACAATAAAGACGATATACCCTCAGGGGAAAAGTTTTCGTTTGGAATAGTTATTTCAGAATGGAATGACGAGATTACAACAAATTTATTAAATGGTGCAGTGAATACCCTTTTAGAACACGGTACTGACGAAAAGGATATATTGATAGAGCATGTTCCTGGAGCATATGAACTGCCATTTGGAGCAAAATCATTGTTCAATCGCAAGAGATTAGATGCTATTATCTGTTTGGGCTGCATTATTCAAGGCGAAACACGTCATTTTGATTTTATTGCCGATGCTGTTGCCAACGGAATAATGAAAGTGTCTTTGGATTGTGATATACCTGTAATTTTTGGAGTATTGACAACTAATAACATTGAGCAAGCACGAGAGAGAAGTGGAGGACGATTAGGCAATAAGGGAGTTGAGGCTGCCATAACTGCACTAAAAATGGCAGATTTATAACTGAAAATCAAGTTATTTGATAAGTATAAATTAAATAGAAGAATTAATAAATTATTTTCAGAAAAGAAAAAATTTTTTTTTGAGGTTAATTTTTTTTTACTACACTTTATTTAAACAAGATAGATGAGTAAGAATTTAAGGATAGTTTTTTTTGGAACGCCTGAGATTGCTGCAATAGAATTGTCTCATTTAGTTAAAATGGGATATAATGTTGTTGGCGTTGTTACTAATATTGATAAGCCACAGGGGAGAGGTAAGCAACTGTCTTCTTGTGAGGTAAAATTGGTAGCCGAAGAACTTGGATTAAATATACTGCAACCCAAGAGCATGAAAGACGAGAGTTTTATCCATGCATTGAAGGAATTACAAGCAGATGTGTTCGTTGTTGTGGCTTTCCGTCTGATGCCAAAGATAGTATATTCTATGCCACCTCTTGGCACATTTAATCTGCATACTTCACTATTGCCAGAATATAGGGGGGCTGCACCGATAAATTGGGCAATAATCAATGGAGAGAAACAAACAGGCATAACTACTTTTCTTCTAAATGATAATATAGATTGTGGAGAAATACTGTTAAGAGAAAAAATAGAAATTACAGAATATATGACCGCAGGAGAATTGTATGACATAATGGCAGAAAGAGGTAAAAAACTTATTGTAGATACACTTGACATTTTGGCAGGAGGAAATTATACGACAATAAGACAAGATTTGACCACGCCAACAAAGCCTGCTCCTAAAATTTTTAAACAAGATACCTACATAAACTGGGAGAACACCTCTGAAAATATAAGAAATTTTGTTAGAGGATTGGCTCCATATCCTGCTGCAAAAGCAATATTTTATGATTTTGATACACAAAAAGAGTATGAATTCAAGGTTTTTGAAGTGCAATTATACAATAAACTGTGTAAAAATAACATCGGAGATATGTGGATTGAAAATAAATCAAATTTATTGGTTCAATGTTTAGATGGAACTGTGGAACTAATTGATTTACAATTAAATGGAAAGAAAAGAATGTTGTCAGTAGAATTGATTAAAGGTCTGAGAATAAGTGGAGTATTAAAGAAAAAATAAATTTTTTTTAAATTTTTTTGCTAAAAATTTGTGAAACAAATAAAAAAAATATAAATTTGCACTTGTAAAACATTTAAAAAATTTTTAAAGTTATGACAAAAAAAGATTTTGCAGACAAAATGTCTAAGATCAGCGGTTTAACAAAAACCGATTCTATGAAAGCTTATGATGCTTTCGTTGCAACAGCACAGGATTATTTAGTAAAAGGAGAAAGAGTTACTTTGATGGGATTCGGTACACTTTCAGTTCAGGAAAAACCTGCAAGAACTGCAAGAAATCCTCGTACAGGTGAAACAATCAAAGTAAAAGCTAAAAAAGTTGTTAAGTTCAAAGCAGGAAAAGAACTTAGCGAAACAGTTGCTTCTGCAAAGAAAAGAAAATAATTTTCTTTACAACATTTTAAGGCGGTTAAATAGTTTTGACCGCCTTTTTTATTTTAATAATATTGTTTGATAAATTAGATTGGATAGATGTAGATGCTGTTATATTAATGTATTTTAATAGTAAAATTGGTATAAAAGGTTAATGGAAAATAATAAAAATTTTGTAATATTGAAAAAAATATGTACCTTTGCAAATCGTAATTTAGATTGGTAAAAAAATGAATAAATTAAATATCTCAAAAGTTTTAGACGTTATATCAATGATTGCAATAGTTGTCGTATTTGGTCTGTACATATTTAAAAAAGCGGATTTTATGATTATATCTATGGCTTTGATAACTATTGCCTTGATAAAAATGTCGGCATCTATGTTGAAAGCATCTTTTTATAGCACCTTATATAATGATGTAAAGCAGGAAAACGAAATATTTAAAGAGAAAATCGCTTATCTTGAGGATTTAACAAAGGATATACAAATAGAAAGTAAATAATTAAAAATACAATAAATAAAAATTAATAATTTATGGCAACAACAGCGGATATTAAAAAAGGACTTTGTATAGAAATGAATGGCGACCTATTGTCGGTAGTAGATTTTTTACATGTAAAACCTGGCAAAGGAAGTGCATTTGTTCGTACAACTTTGAAATCATTTAAGACTGGGAGAAGTATTGACCATACATTCCCTTCTGGAACAAAGATTGACATAGCACGAATAGAGAGAAGACCTTATACTTTCTCTTACAAAGATGATTTAGGTTATCATTTTATGCACTCAGAAACTTGGGAAGAAGTTACTATTCAAGAAGATATAATCAACGCACCTCAATTTCTTATGGAGGGACAGGCAGTGGAGATGATAGTTCATGCGGATACTGAAACTCCATTAAGTTGCGAATTACCAGCTTTTGTAGAAATGACAGTAACTTATACAGAGCCTGGCGTAAAAGGTAATACTGCAACAAACGCAATGAAAGATGCTACAGTAGATACAGGTGCAAAAATTAGAGTTCCTTTGTTTATCAACGAAGGTGAGCGTATAAAGGTAGATACTCGTACAGCAGAGTATTCTGAAAGAATAAAGAGTTAAATTTAGGCAAATTTATATTCGCATAGAAGTGAAATGTATATTTTCTTTATACATTTCGCTTTTTTACAAATAAAAACAAATTTATACTTTTTTGATAATACCTGATTTAGGGGGAAAATTACGTATCAATTTACTTGTTTGATTACTTGCAAGACTGAACATACATGGTATTTTTCTTATTTAGTGCATTATGATAGCGTTTAGCATTTTGCAAATGTTCGTTGTGTGTAACTGCAAAGTTGTGATACCCCGAAAAATCCTCTCTTGCACAGAAGTATATATAGTTATGGTGTTCGTATTGCAATACTGAAGTGATAGAACTAACAGATGGCAAACATATAGGAGCAGGAGGCAAACCTAAAATTTTGTAAGTATTGAAAGGTGATTCTATTTGCAAATGTTTTCCTAATACTCTACGAATGGAAAAATCTCCTAAGGCAAATTTAATTGTTGGGTCTGCTTGTAATAGCATATTTTTATTTAATCTATTGATATATACACCAGCAACTATAGGCTTTTCATCTGTTTTATTCGTTTCTTCTTCTACAATACTTGCCAATATGATTACTTCTTTTTGGGAGAGTCCAGTATGTTTTAAATTTTTTTGATGTTTTTTCCAAAATTTATCGCTTTCTTTTTTCAATTTTTTTAATAAATCCTCTGCACCAATTGTCCAATATACTTCATACGTATTGGGAATGATGTATTCAAA
>ONOZ01000253.1 GCA_900319595.1 uncultured Bacteroidales bacterium
ATCCAACATTCTGAGGCAGAGATAACTTCTTCGGTAGAAAAGCCTGAAAATCGTACAGAAACGGAAGTAAAAATAAATATAGATAATTCTACCAAGGAGGATAAGTTGCAACAAACAATAGATAGAGCAGCCGAGTTTAAAGAAAATGTTGTAATAGAGGATATAAAACCTGCAAATAAAGAAACTGAAAAAGGGGTTACAAAAGACAATAATACACAAATACAGGAAGATGTATTAAGAAAACAAGCATTGGATATTGTTAATAAGCATAGCAAGAACAAAACAGAAACTAATCAAACAGACCGCAACAAACAAAGAAAAAGAAGTTGGTTAGTGTTGTTTTGGATAGTAATTGCTTTATTATTGTTGTGTGCTTTATTTGTATGTGCTCATTGGATGGGATTTTTGAAAGACATAAAAGTATTAAAACCTATAACAGATAGGATAAGTTATTATATTCCTGTAAAAGAGCAGAATAATATAGATACAGAAAAACCTTTTGAGAACCCGATGGTGGAAACTATAACGGAGGAAACCTACACTGGCGAAATAGAATATGATAACACCATAGCAGAAGAGCCTCCTATTGAAGTAAATATAAATAAGAATACCCAGATAGCAAAGAAAACAACTACAAAGAAAGCAAAGAAAAAAGATAATAAAGAAGAGACTGTTTCGCAACCTGAACAAGAAAAAGTGGTTGAAGACAATTCTCCGATAATTGTACAGAATCATTCAAAATTAGGATTTGACGTTGTCAGCGGTTCATTTGCCGATAAATCAAAAGCAGAGGAACAAGCAAGAAAAGCAAGACGTCTTGGGTACGACGGTTATGTTATCTCAAAAATTAAAGGGGGGTCGCCAATATATTATGTATCCTACGGTTCAAGGAGAACAAATAGTGAGGCAACAGACCTTTGTACTTTAATTAAAAATAGACTTGGCGGAAATTTTTATATAATTTCCAGGTAGAATTTGATAGTAATTTTGCGTGATGTCCAATAGTAATCCTATTTATAGATATTATACGTTAAGTAACGGACTACGGGTGGTCTATAAATATGCTCCAAGTGTGGTTTCTCATCTTGGAATTACTATAGATGCAGGGAGTAGGGATGAAAAACCTTACGAAAACGGAATGGCACATTTTATAGAACACTGCATATTTAAAGGTACAAAAAAGAAACCTTATTATAGGATACTGTCACGGATTGACGGCGTTGGAGGAGAACTTAATGCCTATACAACAAAGGAAGAAACTGTCGTATATGCAACATTTCTTAATTCATATTACGAACGTGCTACAGAATTGCTAAGTGATATAGTATTCAATAGTACTTTTCCTGAAAAAGAAATAAGAAAAGAAAAAACGGTCGTAATAGATGAGATCAATTCTTATGAAGATAATCCATCTGAGTTGATTTACGATGATTTTGAGAATCTTGTTTTTTCTCGAACAGGACTTGGCAGAATGATTTTAGGTACAGAAGCCAAGGTTAATTCATTTTCTGCTACGATGATACAAGATTTCATTCAAAGGAATTGGTTTACAAATAAAATGGTTATATCAACGGTTGGGAATATTCCATTTGATAAATTCATAAGATTAGTAGAAAAGTATTTTTCAAAGTATCCTGCCAAAATGTCATCAAAAAAAAGACACTCAACATATCACTATACTCCAAAACATATAGAAAGGAAACGAGATACCCATCAAGCTCATGTTATGATTGGTAATATGTGCTATTCTTATCGTAACTCTAAAAAAGTGGCATTTTCTTTGCTAAACAACATATTGGGTTCAAATGCCATGAATTCCGCTTTGAACATGCACATAAGGGAGAGATATGGTAACACATATACAATAGAATCTTCTTATACGGCATACCAAGACAGCGGAATATTTCAAATTTATGCAGGTTGCGAACAACATTTTACTCAAAAGTTGATAGATATGATTATAAAGGAACTTAATTCGTTCAGAAACAAGCGTATTTCGCAATCATCTTTGTTTAGAGGCAAACAACAGTTGAAAGGACAACTTGCAATACAGTTTGACAGTAATCAAAGCGAGATGCTTTCCATTGGTAAGGCTCTTTTAAATTTTGGACGCGTATCCGATATGGACGAAAACTTTAAAGATATAGACAACGTAACGGTTAAGGATATTGCACAGGTTGCTCAAGAAATTTTTATACCTGAAAATTTGTCTTCAATCGTATATAATTAGAGTAAAATTATCAAAAAATAAATCATTGAAATACAAAATCTTAGTAATCACGGTGATTAATAAAATAATTACAAGAATAAAAAAAATAATCACAGAAATAAAATAAATAAAGTATGAAAAAAATTATTTTAATTGCAGCATTGCTATTTTTTAATAGCATCGCAGCACAAAAAGTAAAGAATGTAATAGTTTTGATTGGAGATGGCACAGGCTTAACTCAATTATATTCTGCTTACGAGGCAAATGACCGTTTCTTGAATATATACACAATGCCTCACACTGCACTTTCCATTACAAACTGCATAGATAGGAGAGTAACAGATTCAGGTGCTGGCGGAACGGCTATTGCTTGTGGGCAGAAAACTTATTATCGTGCCATAGGCGTTGATAAAGACACTTTGCCAATGCCTTCAATGTTAGAGATTTGCAAAGAAATGGGTAAAAAAACAGGAATCGTTGTTTCGTGCGATTTGAATCATGCTACTCCAGCTTCATTTATTGCCCATGTGAAAGATAGAGAGATGTACGAAGAAATTGCAAAGTTTTATTTGAATGGTAAATGCGATATTTTTTTAGGAGGAGGCAAAAAACGCTTTAATAACCGCAAGGACAAAAGAAATCTCATTCAGGAAATAGAGCGTCAGGGGTATGAAATAGTATATAATGAACAGGAATTATTGAATACAAAAACTGACAAAATTGCAGGTTTCTTTGCTGAGAAGCATCTACCTATTTATAAGGAAAGAGGAGCTATTATGCAAACCGCTCTTAAAACGACAATAGATAGATTAAAAGATAATAAAGATGGATTTTTTATTATGTTGGAAGGTTCTCAAATTGATATGCAAGCACATGATAATCATTTTACAGAGATGATTGACGAGGCATTAGACTTTGATGCTTGTGTGGGAATTGCACTTGATTTTGCAAGAAAAGATGGTAATACTCTTGTTGTTGTAACTGCTGACCACGAAACAGGAGGACTTACATTACCTGTTGCTGGCAAAGATATGGATACTTGCAAATGGACAACTACAGGACATACTTCCGCACCTATTATCATATATGCTGAGGGACCTGGTAGTGAAGATTTTCACGGAGTAATTCAAAACGATAGACAATTCCATATAATAATGAATGCTATAAGGAGAAAATAATAATTCTACGATAGATAAAATAAAACATGGAATCTTTCACACAACATGGACAAGTATTAGAAAATAAATAATAATTAACAATATTAACCAAAAACGTACTATGCGATAAAATTCTCATAGTACGTTTTTAAATACAAATGTATTAATATTCTTTTATATTTTTTGTCTTATTCTCGCGTCTGCTCCAAAATTTCTAACATACGAAGAGCCGAATCTGCTATCTTTGTGCCAGGACCAAACACGGCAGCAACGCCATGGTCAAACAAATACTGATAATCTTGAGGAGGAATAACACCACCAGCTACAACAATGATATCTTCTCTTCCCAATTTTTTCAATTCTTCTACCAATTGAGGTAATAATGTTTTATGTCCTGCTGCCAAAGAACTTGCTCCAACAATATGCACATCATTCTCAACAGCCTGTTTTGCTGTTTCCTCCGGTGTTTGGAACAAAGGACCCATATCAACATCAAATCCTATATCTGCATATCCTGTTGCAACAACCTTCGCTCCCCTATCGTGTCCGTCTTGTCCCATTTTAGCAACCATAACACGAGGTCTCCTACCCTCTTTCTCTGCAAAGGCATCACACATCTGTTGAGCCTTTTTGAAATTATCTGTATTCTTTGTATCCTGACTATACACGCCTGAAATCAAATTTATTTTTGCTTTATATCTTCCGAAATGTTTTTCCAAAGCGTAAGAAATCTCTCCAAGTGATGCACGTTTTCTTGCTGCATCTATACTCAATTCCAAAAGATTTCCTTCTCCTGTTGCAGCACAATTACTCAATACTTCAAGGGCTTGATGACAATCATCTTCGTTACGCTCTGCTCTTAATTTAGCAAGACGTTTTATTTGAGCCTCTCTTACTGCAGTGTTATCAACTTCCAAAGTATCTATTGCATCTTCATGTGCCAAACGATATTTATTCAATCCTAAAATAGTATCTATACCACTATCTATTCTAGATTGCTTTCTTGCTGAAGACTCTTCTATTCTCATCTTAGGAACTCCGCTTTCTATTGCAGCTGCCATACCACCTAATTTCTCAACCTCTTGAATATGCCCCCAAGCACGATGTGCCAATTCATTTGTTAGACTCTCTACATAATAACTTCCTGCCCATGGGTCCAATGAACGACAAATATCTGTTTCTTCTTGCAAATATATTTGAGTATTACGTGCAATACGTGCAGAAAAATCAGTAGGTAATGCTATCGCTTCGTCCAATGCATTAGTATGTAGTGATTGCGTATGACCAAGTGCAGCACCCATTGCCTCAATACAGGTTCTGCCCACATTATTGAATGGATCCTGCTCTGTCAAACTCCAACCAGATGTCTGAGAGTGAGTACGTAAAGCAAGGGATTTAGGATTTTGCGGATTAAATTGCTTGATAATTTTAGCCCAAAGCATTCTTGCGGCACGCATCTTCGCAATCTCCATAAAATGATTCATACCTATTCCCCAGAAGAATGATAAACGTGGAGCAAAATCATCAACTGTCATACCAGCATTAATACCCGCACGAATATATTCCAAGCCATCTGCCAAAGTATAAGCCATTTCAATATCTGCTGTCGCACCTGCTTCTTGCATATGGTAACCTGAAATAGATATTGAGTTAAATTTCGGCATATTTTTTGAAGTATAAGCAAATATATCTGCAATAATTTTCATCGAAGGCTTAGGAGGATAGATGTAAGTGTTACGAACCATAAATTCTTTAAGAATATCGTTCTGTATCGTACCTGCTAACTGGTCTTGCTTTACACCCTGTTCCTCTGCTGCTATAATATAGAAAGCCAAAACAGGTAAAACAGCCCCGTTCATAGTCATGGAAACGGACATTTTTCCCAAATCAATCTGGTCAAATAAGATTTTCATATCCAAAATACTATCAACAGCTACGCCAGCCTTACCAACATCACCTACAACTCGAGGATGATCGGAATCGTATCCTCTATGGGTAGGTAAGTCGAACGCAACAGACAATCCTTTCTGTCCTGCCGCAATGTTTCTTCTATAAAAAGCGTTGGATTCTTCAGCAGTAGAAAATCCTGCATACTGACGAACTGTCCAAGGTCGCATAACATACATAGTAGAATAAGGTCCCCTTAAAAAAGGTGCAACTCCAGCAGCGTAATTCAAGTGTTCCATGCCTTGAAGGTCATCTATACCATAAGCTGGCTTTACAGGAATTTGCTCTGGAGTCATCCAGTCTTTTTCGTTCTTTACTTTTTGCTCCCAATCGTGAAAACTCTCATACTTATATGGAGTTTTAAAATCAACATTATCAAAATTAGGTCTCATACGTATATGTGTTTTTTATTTCATCTCATAAACGATTGCAAATTTAATATTTTTTTTTATAACACAATCATTTTTTTGAAATTTATTCATATTTCTTTTTCAACAACATAAGCAATCTTTATTATTATTTGCATTGTTGTATAAATAAATTACATGCAATACAATATTACTTTATAATTTACGTTTATGATAAATATAACAAAAAAAACAAATGAGTGATATATTAACTATAAATCAAGTATCCAAATCATACGAAACAAAATTGGCTTTAGATAACGTAAGTTTGAACGTTAAAAAAGGCGATGTTTTCGGCTTATTAGGTCCGAATGGTGCGGGCAAGACTACACTTATTCGTATGATTAACCAAATCTTTAAGCCCGATAAAGGAGAGATTCTTTTTAATGGCGAAAAATTAAATGCCAATCATATAAAAGATGTCGGCTATCTACCCGAAGAACGAGGTCTTTACAAGAAAATGAAAGTGGGAGAGCAAATTCTTTATCTTGCACAGCTGAAAGGTATGGACGCAAAGATGGCTCGCAAAAATACTGACTATTGGCTAAAAAAGTTCTCCATATCCGATTGGTATAATAAAAAGGTACAAGAACTTAGCAAGGGTATGCAACAAAAAGTTCAATTTATTACTACCGTTATGCATTCACCTCAGTTGCTTATATTTGATGAGCCTTTTAGTGGTTTTGACCCTTTGAACGCCGATATGCTAAAAAACGAAATTTTGGAGTTAAGAGAGAAAGGTGCTACTATAATTTTTTCTACTCATAATATGGAAAGTGTGGAACAGATTTGTGATAAAATTGCCCTTATCAATTCCTCTCACTTAGTTTTAGAGGGAAACGTGAAAGATATCAAGCAACAATTCAAAAAATCTGAATATGAGATAACTATTTTTGGCAAGTATGATGATAAATTGTTAATTGATGGAGTTGATTTAGTAGACATAACTAATGACAACGAAATTTGTACAATTAAGGTTAAAATACAAAAAGGCAAAAATGCAGAATTGCTATCTAATATATTAAAATACACGGATATTATTTCATACAAAGAGATTCTGCCGACTATGAATGAAATTTTTATCCAAACAATAAAGAATACGAAATGAAAAAGTTATTTATAATAATAAAAAGAGAGTACTTATCTAAGGTAAAAAAGAAATCTTTTATAGTTTTGACAGTTTTAGGGCCTATATTGTTGGTATTGCTTATGTTTCTACCCGCATTATTGATGGAAAACGCCACTACAAGTTATGATGTTAGGATAGTAGATTCCACTCCTAAAACAGTTATTAAAGGAGATACCATTTCGTTTTTTGAAGGCAAGTATAAAAGTAATGAAAAGGTTTTCTATTCTTATGATAACGATATAATAAAAGCCCAAAAAGATTTGACAGAAGGTAAAGTTGATATGGTAGTTGAAATAGTTAAATCTAACGATACACCTCCTATCAAAACGTTTTACTATTTCGCCGACAACGAACCAAGTGCGGATGCAAAACAAGATGTTCAGACTCAGACAGAGCAGATTTTCAAAAATTCTATTCTTATGGTCGATTACGAAATGACTAAAGAAGATATTGCCATGGTTAATGACCCGCAAATTGCATCTTACATTACAGACATAAGAACAGGTAGAGAATCATTTTCTGAAGTAAAAATGGTACTGGGAGCTGTACTGGGCTTTATGATATACTTTTTCATTTTCCTATTTGGAGGACAAATCATGCGAAGTGTTGGTGAGGAAAAAACATCTCGTATCGTAGAAGTATTGGTATCAAGTGTTAAGGCTATACATCTTTTGTTTGGTAAAATTATTGCCGTTGCTTTGGTAGGTTTAACTCAGTTCGCTTTATGGATAGTACTAAGTTTGATTTTGATTACTGGCGTTAAAGTCGCTGAACCAGATATATTTAAAACAGATAGTAAAGAAAAGATAGAATTATCAGAAAGAGTGGTAACAGCTGATAAACTTGATACGTTGAATATGGAAGAGAGTACTACTCAAACAGCAAATCAAGCATTGCAATCAATCAATTTTCCGCTTGTTTTGTCAATGTTTTTAGTTTATTTCTTACTTGGCTATCTACTTTATGGGGCTTTGTTTGGTGCAGTTGGAAGTTTAGTAGATGATGACGCAGATGCAGGACAATTCACCTTACCTATCACTGTTCCTTTAATACTTGCGATAGTTTGCTTACCAATGGTAATGAATGATCCTTCATCTTCACTTTCCCAATGGTTAAGTATTATTCCTTTTACTTCACCGTTGATAATGCTTGTTAGGATTCCATTCGGCGTTGCTACATGGCAAGTCTTGGTTTCCGTTGCTTTGTTGATTATTGCTATTGTTGGTTCTTTATATGTTGCTTCAAAAATTTATAGAAGCGGAATCCTTATGTATGGCAAACAAATAAAGTATAAGGATATGTTCAAATGGATTAGAAAAAAATGATAATTTGCGAATTATACTATATATAAAATTTATAGTATCAGATTATATTTCTAGTAGTTTGACAATAAAAGTTTAAAATTACAAAACAAAAACACCAAAATAATTTTTTACTTTGGTGTTTTCTTTAATTGTAATGTTAAGACACAAAATTACATAATAGTAACTTTTACTTTTTGCCTTAATGAATTTACAACTGCTTTGTACTTGTCATCAGTGCAACCTTTTACCTTTGCTTCTTGATTAGCAGCGTCTGCTTTCAATTCTTTGTACTTACGCATTGCTGCAGCACCTGAATCTTTTTGTTTTTTTGCTACTTCCAACTGTGCAACGTATGCAGAAAATTCTTTAACTGCATTTTCACAAGGATCAACTGCAGGTTTTGTTTCCTGTGCAGTCTTTGTTGCAGGTGCTTTCTTTGTTGCAGGTGCTTTTGTTTCAGCTACTGGTTGTTCTGCAACAACTTCCTCTGTTGCAGTTTCAACTACTTCCTCTGCTAGAGTTTCAGGAGCAGTCTCAGTTGTTGTTTCTGTAGTCGCTTTGTTTCCACAAGCAGCCATAAGTGCTACTGCTGCTACGCTTAATAATAAATGTTTGATTTTCATTGTTTTTTTTGTGTTTTTAATTAATTAATTAAATTTTACTAATACTTGAAGTATTTCTTTCAACGGGCAAATTTACAATAAAAATAAATAAATCGTCCTTTTTTTTATATTTTTTTAATAACCTATTATTTATCTTTCTGATTTAGTTATAATTAAGTTTTGTTGTTTTATCGATTCTTGATGTATAATTTCATAAATTTCCTTCACAAAATCATTATCCAAATCATATGTTTTAGCATTTTTTAATATGCTATCCAATAATGTTTTCCACCTATCTATCTGAAAAATTGACATATTAGTACTTTTTTTGATATAAGCAATTTGTTTACTAATGCCCATTCTGTCACTTAAAAGTTGTATAATCTCATCGTCAATATCATCTATTTGGTTTCTTAGCATTGTCAATTCTTTCGTTTCCGATTTTTCATTTTTATTAACTATAGGTAACGAATCTATAAGTATTTTCAATTGTTTTTTATCTAATTGTTGCTTAGCGTCTGTTAATGCTAATTGAGGATTTACGTGAGTTTCTAACATTAAACCATCAAAGCCAGTAGCAATGGCTGTATTAGCAATTTCATTAACTAATTCCGTAGTACCCGCTATATGTGATGGATCGCATATTATTGGAATATCGTTTCGTAATTGTTTTAATTCTAATGGTATTCTCCACAAAGGACTTTGCCTGTACCTATTATATGACAATGAAAATCCCCTATGAATAGCCATAATATGCTTTACACCACTTTTTTCTAATCTTTCAATTGCTCCTAACCACAATTTTATATCTGGGTTCAACGGATTTTTTACCATTACATGTATATCCGTTCCTTCTAATGCAGTTGCGATGTCTTCTACTATAAAAGGATTTTGGGTTGTCCTTGCTCCAATCCAAATGGCATCAAAGTCATTCTCCAAACATTTCTCTACCATATAAGGATTTGCTACTTCTGTAACAATTTTCATCTGAAAATCCTTCTTAATCTGTTTCATCCATGCAAGACCAACCTCCTTAACCCCTTCAAATCCATTGGGACGAGTACGAGGCTTCCACAGACCTGCACGAAAATAGTCTATACTGAACGGTTGCAATATTTCGGCTGTAGAATACAACTGTTCAAACGACTCTGCACTACAAGGACCGCAAAGTAATATCATACTAGTTTATTCCTATTACAATGTTTCGCTTCAATGTAGGACTGTAGATTTCCTTTGTTAAGGAATAGTCTATTATTGCGTTAATAATCTCAGCAGAAGGCATTAGATGTTTTTCTTCTATCAACAAATCCGCTTCCCACATAGATAATTTAGAAAAAATATATAACTGCTCCATATCAAAAGTTTGGTTTAAAAAATATTTACATATCAATAACGTTAGATTTATATCTATATTGTATAAAAAAAGAAAAAAACTTACAAAGTTTATTCAACTCTATAAGTTTTACAATGTATTACTATAAAAACATTCTTAATTCATAGACAAAGACATAGAATATTCTTCGGCAAGTTTTCGCATATTCATTAAAGCATAACGCATTCTACCCAAAGCAGTATTTATACTAACTCCTGTTTTTTCGGCAATCTCTTTAAAAGACATGTCCGCATAATGACGCATTATCAAAACTCTACGTTGTTCCTTAGGAAGTTGCTTGATAAGAAAGCGAACATTCTCGTGTATTTGCGATTGAATCATGGAATCCTCCTTAGACAACTCCGTATTACGCATTGTGTCAAACATATTATAGTCTTCTGTTGCATAAACCATACGAAATTTTTGATTTTTACGCACAGAATCTATAACAAGGTTGTGTGCAATTCGCATAACCCACTGAATAAATTTGCCTTCATCGTGATATGCACCACTTTTTAAGGTATTGATAACTTTAATAAACGTATCCTGAAAAATATCATCTGCAAGAGTTCTATCCTTTACCAACGACAACACATAACTATACACTTTTTGCTGATGTCTATTCAAAAGAGTTTTAAAAACTTCCTGCTCTCCATTTTGATAAGCAATAACAAGTTCGTTATCAGTTCTATTTTCTACAATGTTCATAAGAATATTATTTTATTGCTATGATAAAAAATTAAAAAAATAATAATCTTATAACCCCCATACGCAGTATATTTTAATTAACCATAATAACTTTCGGGGGCAAAGATATAACTTTTTTTTGAATTGACAACATTTTTATAGTTTTTTTTTATTTTTTTGTCTTTTTTCTAAATTTTATGATATGTATATTCGTAAATTTCAAAAAATTGTTGTATCTTTGCAAAGTAAAAAGGTTATAAAAAATTAAAATTGATATTAAAAATGAAAAGATTATTTTTTAAGATGTTTATTATCTTGGTCGCAATGCTAATAAGCGACAATGTATTTTCGCAAGGTGGGAACTCTGAATTTATGGTAGGTGGTTTACAATACAAGCCTATATCGACAGGAAGTACTAATGTTACAGTCGTGGCGAGACTTGATAATGAGTCATATTCTGGAGAAATAATTATTCCAGCAACTGTAACATACGATTCTCAAACCTATAACGTAACTGCAATAAATCAAGGGTGCTTTGCATCTAGCGAGATAACAAAGCTTACTATAAAGAGTCCTAATATGGAAATTGGAGGAACAGCTTTTAGGAATTGCGTGAAACTGACTGAAGTAGATTTGAGCTGTGTTACAGAAAGTGTAGCCTTTGTTGGTAATGCAACTTTTCAAGGTTGCACAAAGTTGATTACTGTAAAACTACCCAACATAAACGGCTTGGCCTTAAGTAATAATATGTTTCAGGCCTGCGAGAGTTTAAGGACTATAGAAAATTTAGAGGCTGTTTCTCGCATAGGTAATAGTGTTTTTCGCAATTGTAATGCTTTAAAATCAATCAAACTACCCAATATCGATATGCCAAGTGGTGCTATAACTCTATACATGTTTAGTGGCTGTACTGCTCTTACTTCTGTAGAAATAGGTGGGTTAGTGAAAGAAATAAAAACTAAGTCTTTTAATGGGTTAGATAATCTTGAAACTGTAGTCATACCTGCTAGAGTCGTGGGAAAAGAAGTTTTCCTTAATTGTCCAAAATTGAAAAATGTTAGTTTCAGTAATACGGAAACGATAAACGACGAAGTTTTTTCTGGTTGCACGGCGTTAGAGTCTGTAGAGATTTCTGGAACCATTATATCCATGGGGCAAAAAGTATTTAACGGTGCAAGTAATTTAAAGGACATTTATATAAACGGTATTGTGTCATGCGATGGTAGTACCTTTGAAGGTATTGGAAGAGATGGTATTACAACGACTATAACCATTGCTCCTAAAGGATGCTTAAATTTCACGGGAGTAGTCGTAGAAGGAAATGAATCTGTAGAAAATAACGAAAAACATATATTACGCTTTGTCAAACAGGTAGAGTTAGATAAGACTACAAGTAACGAACATTCTTGGCATTTGCTTGGTGGCTTAGGACAAATCAATGCTAATGCCGATGAAAGCAAGAATACTTTAACTTATGCGGATATCTTGGATGTAACCGATAATAATGGTAATAATTATGACTTTTCTATTTTACCTTTCTACAATAATGCTTGGGGAGGAAATGCTGATAATCCAGATTATGCAAGACATGACGACAAATTATTAAAAAATCAATCTTACTTGGTTTATAACTGGGATAAGTCTACAAATGGAATAAATATTACAGACAATCCTATAATCCTTATGAGTATAGACCATTCCCAACTTATGGAAAACCATGAGACTTTTACGTTTAGTCAAACAAATAATGGTGAAGAAGCTAAAATAGATGATTTGAATGCTGGCTACTGGTTTGCTATGTACAATCCATACTTGGGTTATCTTAACTTAAATAGTTTTAAAGATAATGTTAATAATAAGGAGAACATAAATAGTATCTATGTGCTGGGAGATGACGGAAATTGGACCCAACTTACAACAAATGATACTATAAATAATTATCTTGCACCTTGTAGGGGAATGATGATTGCCTCTAATAATAAAGCAAAAACCTTAGATGTTACTTTTGAGCGTTCCTCTATGATAGATCAATTTCCAACAACTACTATAGAAGTTCATAATTTTAAATCTAATAAAGTGAATAATAATGAAGTAAAATTCTATTCTATTGCAAATAGTACAGTTAGACAGGCTCATGTAAGAATGAATGGCAAAGCAAGCAACGGTTTTGATAATAGCGATACATATGTTATGCTCCCTAGCAGTACAAGTGATGTTATGCCTTACTTTGCAGTAGAAGGAAACGCAATATCTGAAAATAGTTTTAAAACTCTACCCTATGAAACAGAAATACGTTTCCATGCAAAACAACAAAGTCATGTCGAATTTCGTATGAGTGGTAATATGGATGGTGTTGATGTGTATATGATTGATCTGCAAGCGGAGAAGGAAATCTTATTGTCTAATGGTAAACCATTTTACTTTATTGCCGATGTTGGTGAGAATGCTGGCAGATACAAAATAAAGTTCATGCAAAAGAAATCCTCAATTGAAAATACTGAAAAGG
>ONOZ01000252.1 GCA_900319595.1 uncultured Bacteroidales bacterium
AGTTTTAGAGTTACTTTTTTTAATGTAAATTTTGTGGTAATAGTGTCGTTTTTTTACTATACAGATATTATTCTTTTAATCACTCAAAAAAAATTATTTTTCACAAAGAAAAATCCGCTAATCACACTGATTATTCAGACTTTATCTAAATGGTTGTTTTTCAAGTGCTTTATTCGTTTTGCAAAGATACAAAAAATTTTGGAATGACCAAAGAAATTTTGATAAAAAAATAAAACAGTCCGCTACAATGGAATAGGGGACTGTTTTTTGTAGATTTGTATTATACTTTATTCAATTACAAGTTTTTGGATTTGATTATTTACTTTTATAGTATAAACGCCTGTCAATAGGTCAGACACATCTACCTTATTATTATAAATAACTTGTTTAACCAATTTGCCCGTTATATCAAAGATTTCTACCAATTCGTTATTTGCAAGATTACTAATAACAATCTCATGCGTTGCAGGGTTAGGATAAACGTTTATGCTATTAGTCTGTGCTATGTCATCAAGTCCAGATAGTTTTCTGATAACAACCTTTGTTGCAATAGTACCGTCTTCATTGCAGATATATTTACCTTTTTCACCTTCAAATTCTGTATCAATTGTTTGAGCATTAACAGGTTCTACAATTTCACAACCAATTAACTCCATCTCTGCAAAATCACCTATTGCAACAGTCTTGGCTACTGCAGAAAGATTTGCATTTTTTATCGTTAATTTAGTATTGTCAGCACCAAACATCGCCCAATCCCAGTCATTAGTAGCAGCATCAATATCAATTGTACAATCCTCTATTATAGTGTTTTTCTCCAAAAAACCAGCAATAAATTCCACTTTTAAACTTCCTGTACCATTTATTTTTTTTGTTCCACCTGTTACACTTTCAATCCTACCATTAACGTTGTTGTCTCCCTCAAGAGTAATTGTAATATCATTTACCTTATTAAGTGCAAAGCCAATATCACCACCAATTGTTGCATTGTCTAATGTCAATGTCTTTGTTTCATGATTGTAAGAAACAGAACCAGAAATCTTTGCTCCTGTTATGTTATTGCAGTTGTCAGAAGTAACTTCAATACCAGCAATCCCAATGCCGTAAGATGTAGTAGATTTTTTGATAACAACTTTTTTTGCAATAGTACTGTCTTCATTACAAATAAATTTACCAGCAAGACCCTTAAATTCCTTGTCAATTATTTGAGCATTAACAGGTTCTACAATTTCACAACCAATCAACTCAATATCTGCAAAACCACCTATTGCAACTTCCATTGCTTCTGATGAAAGATTAGCATTTTTGATAGTTAATTTACTGCTCACACCATACAGTGCCAAATCAAGTTCCTTTGTAGCAGCATCAATATCAATAGTACAATTCTCTATTATAGTGTTTTGCTCACTAGAACAGACAATATATTTTGCTTTTAAACTTCCATCACCATTGATTCTTTTTGTATTCATTACAGTTTCAATCAAGCCCAAGTCAGAAGTAACAGTGTTTTCTCCTACAAGAGTAATTGTTATATCTTCTATCCTCTCAGCACCGTCACCAAAATAGATTACACCTTCAATGGTTGCATTGTCTAATGTTAATGTCTTTGTTTCATGATTGTAAGAAACAAAACCAGAAATCTTTGACCCCGTTATACTATCACAATTTGCAGAAGTAACTACAACACCAGCAATTGTAATGCCATAATTCGTTTGTGCGGTTATCTTTCCCGCCAATGCAATAAAGAATATTGCTACAAATAATTTGATTTTGTTCATCATTGTTTAGTTTTTGATAATTATTATTTTTGTTTTATTTTTTACTTACAAAATAGCAAGTAACTAATACGTTACTGCATTTTGCAAAGGTATAACAAAAAATTTAATTGGCAAATTTTTACTTATTATTTTTGCCTATGATTATTTTTTTATATCTTTGCAAATTAAAGTAAGTTAGTTACATTAGGAAAATTTATTAAATCCAAGTTAGTTAATTTAGAATAAAAATAGAAATGAAAAACAAGTACATTGACTTAATAGAGCAAACTTTTGAGTTTCCTCAAGATGAATTTTCAGTAGAAGAAGACGAATTGAATTTTCACGATATACCACTGATGGACATCATTAAGCAATATGGAACACCACTTAGATTGACATATTTGCCTAAGATTTCTTCTCAAATTCAAATGGGCAAACGCTTATTCAATGTTGCTCGTGCAAAGGTGGATTACAAAGGCACATATAATTATTGTTATTGTACAAAATCCTCACATTTTGAATTTGTTTTGAATGAGGTTCTGAAAAATGATGTTAATTTGGAAACTTCCTCTGCGTTTGATATAAATATAATTGAAGAGTTGTTTTCTCAAGGCAAGATTACTAAACAACAATTCATAATTTGCAATGGTTTCAAACGTCCGCAATATATAGAGAATATGGCTAGATTGATTGATGATGGTTTTTGCAATATTATACCTATAATAGATAATATAGAGGAGTTGGATTCTATGGACGACTATGTAAAAAGCAAATGCAATGTAGGTATTCGTATTGCAACAGAGGAGGCTCCACAATTTGATTTCTATACCTCAAGGCTTGGAATCCGTTATAACGAGATAATTGACTTTTATAAAACAAAAATAAAAACGAATAAGAAGTTTAAACTGAAAATGTTACACTTCTTTATAAATACAGGTATAAAAGATACGGCGTATTATTGGAGTGAGTTAGGTAAGTGCGTGAATGTCTATTGCGAATTGAAGAAAATTGCACCTGAATTGGATAGTTTGAATATTGGAGGGGGTTTTCCTATCAAAAATTCTTTAGGTTTTGAGTACGATTACGAATATATGACCGAGGAAATATTGGCTCAAATAAAAGAAAACTGTAATAAAAACGATATAGAGGAACCTAATATATTTACTGAGTTTGGTAGTTTTACTGTTGGCGAAGCGGGTTGTATTCTTTATTCTATTATAGACCAAAAACGTCAAAACGACCGAGAACTTTGGTATATGATAGACTCTTCTTTCATAACTACATTGCCTGATACTTGGGGAATTGGACAGAGATTCATACTTTTGCCGATTAACAAGTGGAATAATGAATATGGAAGGGTATTCTTGGGCGGGCTAACGTGCGATTCACAAGACTATTATTCAGCCGAGACACATTCTAACGCAATCTTTTTACCTAAATTCCAAAACAATGATAACGAACCTTTGTATATAGGCTTTTTCCACACAGGTGCTTATCAAGAATCTTTGGCGGGCTATGGTGGTATTCAGCATTGTTTGATTCCTCAACCAAAGCATGTGATTTTGGATAAAGACGAAAATGGCGAATGGACAACAAAACTATTTGCAAAGGAACAATCTAACCGCTCTATGCTAAAAATCTTAGG
>ONOZ01000249.1 GCA_900319595.1 uncultured Bacteroidales bacterium
AATAGAAAGAAAAAAGATAAAAATTTATAAATAATTCAAAAAAAAAGACTAAATTTGCAAACTATGTAGAAAAATAGTGTCTTTTGTCTAAAAAGATATTAGTTGATGTGTATTTAATAGTATAAGGATATGTTAAAAAAAGATACAAAAAAGATATTAGGAGTTTTATTTGCATTGCTCTCGTGTAGCGTTGTAGCGATGTATGATATTCAGGCACAAAGTATATTAGAAGGGAGTAATATAGGCTTTATGCAATCGACACCGCCTAATTTTGCTGGTTGGGTTGCAAGAACAGGAACATATACATACGAGAATGATAATTATAATCAATCTACTACACCGCCATTCAAGTGGGATAAAACTTGGAATAAGCCAGAGGAGGCAAAATGGTCGCGAGGTTATGGTTATGGTGCTGATGCTGATGTTTATGCCTTTGAAGTTATAACAGATAAGAATGCAACAGATGCAGTTACAGGAGGTGGGTTAAAGAAGATTCCTTCTCATTTAGGTTTTGAGCGTTCGGTACGTTTAGGACACACCAGTGATGTTTGGGGGGGGGGTGTTTGCTCAGAGTTGCAGTATAGATTCACAGTTAATGACCAAAATGCCCTATTGATTTTTGCATATGCAATGGTACTTGTGGCTCCACATCCTGAGCAAATGTTTGATAATCCAACTTTTGAAGTCGTTGTTACAGAAGATAAAGTTAATGATGACGATTTAGTAAATGATTGTTTGTTCTTCCAAAACTGTGGTAATTTTACATCACAGGAAATCGAAGGCAATTTGCCGACAGGTTGGCATAAAGGTACAACAGGAGGTTTTGGAGGATACGATGATTGGGTATATAGCGATTGGAATCAAATTAGCGTAAATTTAAGTGAATATTTAGATAAGACTGTTAGAGTTAAGATTAGAGTTAGTGGCTGTATTTATACTGCACATGGTGGTTATGGTTATTTTGCTGCACGAGTTGAAGAGCCAACAGTTACACTTCCTGGTTGTGTTACAGACGGGGAAGTTGTAACAACTGCTACTGCACCTTTGGGATATAGCAGTTATGAGTGGTTTGAATATGAGGGTGGCGAAAACGATTCTCAGGACGATATAAAATCAGCTTACGATTCTTACGGAAAAAATAAGATTGTCAATACAGAGAGAATTTTTGATATTGGCGATAATTTGATGGAAAATAAAGATTCTAAGGTGTTTGCAGTCCGTTTGGTTGCTCCTACTCAGCATGTCAATTGGGGAAATAGTCATGCACCTGCTTGCGAAACTTATATTGCTTGTTTGGTAAATGATATGCGTCCAAAGTTTGATGGTATGGTAAAAACAGCGGGTAGTGCAACTTATGGCAATGGAACTACAACAGGATATATTCCTACCGACCCTGATGCAAGTAAAGATGAGATTGGTTTCTATTTTGATGATGTTTCACCACGTAGTGATGATTTTCCTTTGGATTGGCAGGAGTTAGACTTTGGCGATGGAGAAAAACTTTTGTTAGAAAAAACCGCTGGCGATATATGGAAAGCAAACGAAACAGTTACACCATTAGATGTAAATCACGTAAGAATAGAATTTAATCAACTTACAGGACAGCCTCATATTATTTACCACGAATATGAGAAAGGACAATATACTCTTACTCGCACAGCACACTCTTATGAACGTACTCCACAAAACGATGAAGACTCAATGTTTTGCGAAAAATTTGCAAAATTGGAAGTAGATGTGCCTATACGTCCGTCGCTACAACTAACAAGTCCAGATACTGTCTGCTATGGTGAAAGTGTTACCATGGTTGCTACTTCGCCAGGTGATGATGCAACAGGTTATACATATAGCTGGTATTATGCAGATGGCAATGGCGACCCAATAGGTACTGACCCTTTCTTTGTTGGAGATACTTACGAAATAGAATCTTTACAAAGTGATATAAAGGTATATGTTTTAGTACAGACTGCAGAGAATTTCTATCGTTCTGCATTGGATAGCGTAAAAGTTCAAAAATTTCCTAAAATACAAATAGAAGGTGATACGATGATATGTATAGGTGAGAACTTGCACCTTACTGCTACCAATTTAGAGGAAGGTACTTTGGGATTGAGATGGACTTATCAAAGACCAAATGCTAATACACAAGTAGGAACTACCGATCAAGTTGCAACATTAGAAGATGCCGTAACACAAGATACAACAGTTTTCATAATAGCAGAAACAACCAATCATTGTATATCTTGGGAACAAAGGCATATTACGGTAGTTAAGCCTGTTGTTACAACAAGTAGGCAAGAAATTTGTGTTGGCGAAACAACAACACTTATAGGTAACGGAGCCGCTGATTATTCTTGGAGTGCGAACCCGGAGGACAATTCTTTGCAAACACCTAATCAAGGTATGAAAACAATAGATGTAACGCCCGAAACTACGACCGAATACACGATGATAGGTTATGGTCAAAATGGTTGCGAGGCTTCTGTCAATATCACAATAAAGGTTATACCTTACCCTGTTGTAAAATTCGGATTCTCACCAGATTTTGTAGATACTGACGAGCCAAGGGTGATGTTTATTGATTCTTCGGAGCATGCTGCTAAATCTGTTTGGACATTTTCGGATGGCGGACAAATGGAAGGTGGTACGGTTACATACGAATTTAATGTTTTGAATGTAGATAGTGTTGGTGTTCATTTGAATACATCTAATTATTTAGGTTGTTCCGCTGAGGGAGATACTACATTGCCTGTAGTTTTATTTGCAGTATGGATGCCAAACGCATTTACCCCTGATGGAGATGGTATAAATGATAATTTCTTCTTTATGACTCGTAACAATTTGGAAGATGTTACTTTTGAAATCTATGATCGCTGGGGGACAAAGGTGTATTCTTATGAAACAAAAACATATGACTATCAAAACGATAGAGATATTAGTAGATTGGGTTGGGACGGTACATATAAGGACAAATATGTACAGAACGGAGCATATGTTTGGAGGCTATCTTATCGTAGAGTAGGAAGTAGTAGAATTTATGATACAAAAGGAACGGTCAATGTGATTAGATAAATTTTGTAAAATAGGTTGCAAAATAAAGAGATTAAGATAGAAAAATTGCGGTAGAAATAAAGAAAAATTTTTATCGCAATTTATTTTGATATTATCGCTGATAAATATTTTTATTTGAGTGATTAAGCAAAAATTTACGACTTTATTTTTACTATTTTTTTTTATTATAAAAATTTTTCATAACTTTGCAATTTCAATTAATAATCATAAGAAAATGGAAAATAGAGAAGACAGAACAAATCAAGAGGTTTATTCAAAATCTTTAAGAGCGGGCAAGAGAACTTATTTCTTTGATGTTAAGAAAACAAAAAATAATGAAAAGTATCTTGTAATAACGGAGAGCAAGAAAGTTTTTAATAACGAGGATGGCTCTTTTGATTATGACAAACATAAGATTTTTCTATACAAGGAGGATTACGACAAGTTTTCAAGAATGTTAGAAAATATTATTGAATATATCAAAACAGGTATTCCTATTAGAGAAGAAATAGAAGAAATAAGAAGAGAAGAAGAATTACTTTCTGATGATTTAACTTATTGATTGCAAGGAGTTTGACAATGACTAAGATAATAGCAATAGCAAACCAAAAAGGCGGGGTAGGAAAGACAACAACTGCTATCAATTTAGCGGCTTCTCTTGCTATAATGGAAAAGAAGACATTGATTATAGATGCTGACCCTCAGGCAAATGCTTCTTCTGGTTTGGGAATAGATATAGACAATATAGAAAAATCTGTCTATGAGTGTATAATAGACAACACTTTAGCATCTGAGGCAATTGTAGAAAGTTCAACTCCAAATCTTTATGTCTTACCTTCTCGTATTGATTTGGTGGGAGCAGAGGTGGAATTGACAAAGATGGAAAATAGGGAGTACAGATTAAGAAATATAATTGCTCCTATCAAAGACGAATATGATTATATTATCATAGACTGCTCTCCTTCGTTAGGTTTGGTTACAATAAATGCTTTTGTAGCGGCAAATAGTGTTATCATTCCTGTACAATGTCAGTATTTTGCTTTAGAGGGTTTAGGTAAATTGCTCAACACCATCAAAATAGTACAGGGTAGTTTGAATACTACTTTGGATATAGAGGGTATATTACTAACGATGTTTGATACTCGTTTGCGATTGAATAGACAGGTTGCAGAGGACGTTCGGAGGCATCTAAAACAGTTGGTGTTTAACACGATTATATACAGTAATGTCAAACTTGCCGAGGCTCCTTCTCACGGACTTAGTGCCGTTATGTATGATGCTAACTCTACAGGGGCAATCAATTATATGAATTTGGCGGAAGAAATTATTGAAAGGGAACAAAAGTAAAAATCATAACTAAATATGGCTAAAACGAAATCACCTGCTTTGGGAAAAGGATTAGAAGCCCTTTTGGGAAGTATAGAAAAACAATCGGTAGTAAAAGACAATGTTAAAACAGAAGTTGCAGCCGAGATTGCAAATATACCAATAAAAGCAGTTATTACTAATCCAGACCAGCCAAGAAAAGACTTTGATGCAAAAACCCTAATAGAATTGTCACAAAGTATTAGAGAAAATGGCGTCATAGTTCCTATTACAGTAAATAAGCAAGGCGATAAATATATAATTATTGCAGGTGAGAGGCGTTTTCGTGCAGCCAAGATGATAGGTTTGAAAGAAATTCCTGCCTATATAAAAGTGGTAACTGAGGCTCAGCAAATGCAGATGGCTTTGATTGAGAATATTCAAAGGGAAGACCTTAATGCCATAGAGATTGCACTTTCGTTGAAAGCCTTATTAGACCAAACGGGATATAGCAAAGAACAATTGGCCAAGAAATTAGGTAAATCGCGTGCTTCTATATCTAATTATGTACGTTTATTGCAACTGCCTGCTGAAATACAAATAGGTCTTCGTAAGGATGCTCTTACTATGGGACATGCACGAGCATTGATAAACATAGAGGACGAAAAACAGCAGTTAGAACTTGCACGAAAGATTATAAACGAAGGTTTGAGTGTCAGGGAAGTTGAGATGTATTCCTCTAAAATAAAAGAAAATACAACAAAAACGCTGAAATCAAAGAAAATACAACTGCCCGATAATTACAATTCCTTTTTATATTCTATAATCAAGCGTTTGAATACACCGATACAAATTAGACGTTCCCAAAGAGGTAAAGGTACCATAACCATTACATTCAAAAATGATAAAGAATTTGAGCGTATTGCACTATTATTGAACGCCGATAAAGTAAATACAAAAGGGTCTAAGACAAAATAAATGAAGAAAAGTTTTTTGTTATTTATAGTTTTGTTGAATATACTTTGTATAAAAACATTTGCTTATAACAGTTTTTTACAAAGTATATTTGATACATTAGAAACTAACGTAGCAAAAATTTCTAGTGATACGCTTATAGAAAATTCTCCATCTATTCAAACACATTCTCCTAAAAAAGCAACATTATTATCAACTTTTATTCCAGGAGCGGGACAAGTTTATAATAAGCAAGCATGGAAAGTGCCAATAATATATACTGCTGCAGCAGGAGTAGTATATTTTGCAATAACGAATGGAAAAAGTAAGGAAAAATTCAAAAAAGAATATTACAACCGTATCAATGGACAAACAGATGAACTACTTGCTGATTATATTACTTATACAGATGACGGAATATATAACTTGTACAACGCCTATAAGAGTAATTTTCAGTTAAGTATTATTGTTGGGGTTGTTTTTTATGCTTTGCAGATATTGGATGCTTATGTTTATGGCCATTTGTTTAATTTTGATTTATCGGAGGACTTAACTATGAGTTTAACTCCTCTTTATCTACCGCAATCTTATGGCTTTAATAATTCGTCTTCACTTGGTTTTTCATTAAGTTTTAAATTTTGAAAGGCTGTTTTAGAATTTAGCAGATATAATTCATAGCAAAGAAATTTGTTTGTTATATTTAACGAATTTTCTATAAAATTACGAAAAACCAAAAAAATATTGTAATTTTGCAAAATATAGAATAATATGGGAGGGTGTGCATATTTTATTTTGAACCTATAATGCCACGTACCATATACAAAATAGATTTTTTTAATAATGGAAGAAACAATAGAGACAATAGATAATACAAATAACGAATCTACACAAGATAAAGAAAAAGCGAAACTTTCTCAAACCGATTTGATTAGAAAACGGCAAAAGGAGGAAGATGATAAGTTTTTTATGGCAGAACAGTATGTCCATCCCTATTTTGAGGAAGACCCAACGCTTGGACTTTTACCAAAAAAATACAAGGAAGACCCTATATTGGCTCGTGGTTGTTGTCGTGTGCCTGAAAGTTATAAGACCATTAGGGGTGCAGAGTTGAGTTCGTGTGAAAAACTTCACGTAACTAATTGGATGGAAACTGTTGTACCACCGGCTTACAGAGGGCATTTTGATTATGTTGAGGTTAGATTCAAAAATTCACATAAAGACTTTTATCAAGTTCCCGAAGGTTTAGAAATAGTTAAAGGGGACGTAGTTGCAGTAGAGTCTATGTCTGGGCATGATATAGGAATAGTATCTCTGGCGGGGGAGTTATGTAGATTGCAGATGAAAAAGAAAAAGGGATTTAATATAGACAATGTAAAAAGACTCTATCGCCGTGCAAAAGCCACAGATATAGAAAAATGGTTGGAAGCAATAGCAAAAGAAGACGAATCTTTGTTTAGAACTCGCAAGTTTGTTATGGAAGACGGACTTGATATGAAAATAAATGACGTGGAGTTTCAGGGAGATGGGTCTAAGGCAATATTTTATTATACCGCGGACGAGAGAGTAGATTTTCGTTTATTGATAAAACAATTGGCAGAAGCATTTCGTATCAAAATAGAAATGAAACAGATTGGGGCAAGACAAGAGGCTGGGCGATTAGGTGGCATTGGAACTTGTGGAAGAGAGTTGTGTTGTGCTTCTTGGCTAAACAATTTTTCTTCGGTTGGCACATCGGTTGCGAGAACTCAACAACTATCTCCAAATCCTCAGAAATTGGCGGGGCAATGTGGTAAGTTGAAATGTTGTCTTAATTATGAATATGATGTTTATCAAGATGCACTAAAAGATTTCCCTCCAATAGGGGTTGATATTTATACCGAAAAGGGCAAGGCAGTGTATAGGAAGGCAGATGTATTGAAAGGGATTTTGTGGTATTCGTACAAAGATTCATCAGATTTTATTCCAATTTCAGCTGAGAATGTAAAGAAAATGTTGCGTATGAATAAGATGCAAAGGAATATACAAGATTTAGAGTCTTTTAAGGCAGATATGTAATTTTTACAAACAAGCAAAATGATAAAGTTTAGAGTAGCAAAAATATTATTTGGTCTTGTTGCAATAGTTTGTTTATTTGCAAGTTGCAATAATAGAGTTGTTTTTGACGAGTCGCAAAAAATTGATAAGAATGGCTGGAATATGTTGGACAATAAACAATTTAAAGTGAATATATCCGAAACAGATGCCTTGTACTCTTATCGCTTTGCCATAAATTTAAGACATACAAATGATTATTCATATAATAATATTTTCTTTTTTGTAACTACTTTATTTCCTGATGGTAGTGTTGCGAAGAAAGATACTATTGAGTGTATTTTAGCAAATTATGATGGCACATGGAAAGGCAAAGGTAATGCAGATATAAAAGATAACAGATTTTGGTTTGCACAGAATGTAAAATTTACACAAAAAGGCGAATACGTTTTCAAAATAGAGCAGGCAACCAAAGATACTATTCTATTGGGAATAAAAGATATTGGTTTGCATATAGAAAAACAATCGCTGTAATAAAAATTGATGGTTATGGCACAACATAAAGAACCTACAAAACAACAAAAGCAGAAAAATAATTTTGGCAAATATGTCAAAACAATGTGGATTACTTATTGTATAACGTTATCTGCGGTAGTCCTATTCTTTATGTTTTTGTCTTTTGGCTGGTTAGGTTTTATGCCTTCATTTGAACAATTAGAAAATCCTAATAGTAATTTAGCGAGTGAAGTATTAGCCGATGATGGACAATTACTTGGCTATATTGGTATTCAAAATAGGACAAATGTAGAATATAAAGATTTGCCGGATAACTTAGTTAATGCTCTTAAAGCAACAGAAGATGTGCGTTTTGAGAATCATAGCGGAATTGATTATAGAAGTTTATGCCGTGTTTTGTTCAAAACAATCTTAGGGGGGCGACATTCATCTGGTGGAGGTAGTACAATAACACAACAATTAGCTAAAAACTTATTCCCGCGAGAGACAAGAGGTATGTTTGCTACGCCGTATTATAAACTAAAAGAATGGGTGGTGGCAGTTAAGTTGGAGCGTAGATATTCTAAACAAGAAATCATTTCAATGTATTTCAATACTGTGGATTTTGGTTCAAATTCTTTTGGAATAAAGACAGCGTCTCATACTTTCTTTGGTAAAATTCCTCGCGAATTATCTGTAGAAGAATCTGCCGTATTGGTAGGTTTATTAAAGGCTCCTACGACTTACAATCCCGTTAGACGTACAGAAAAAAGTACTCAACGAAGAAATACTGTTTTATCACAAATGCACAAATATAATTTCATAGATGGAGATACTTATAACAAAGCAGTTGCCAGCAAACTTGTAACTAATTACAATCCTCAGACACAAGACGAAGGTATTGCCACATATTTTAGAGAGAAGGTGCGTTTGTTTATGAATAAATGGTGCAAAACTCACTACAAAAACAATGGAGAACCGTACGATGTATATAGAGATGGTCTTAAAATCTATACTACATTGAATTATGATATGCAAAAAAATGCCGAAGAGTCAGTTAGAGAGCATTTTACTGAATTACAGAAGGCTTTTTTTGCACAAACACGTGGTAGAGCGAATGGTCCTTTTACGGGTATATCAAAAGAAAATATAGAAAAGTACTATAATCAAGCGATGCTGACTTCTGATAGATATAGAAAACTTACAGAAGCCGGTATGAGCGAAAAAGAGATAAGAAAAGAGTTTAATACTCCAGTGGAGATGACTATTTTTGATTGGAATGGTGTAAAAGATACTGTTATGACTCCGATGGATTCCATCAAATACTATAAATATTTTCTTAATACAGGAATGGTAAGTGTTGAACCTCAAACAGGACAGATCAAAGTGTATGTTGGAGGAATCAATTATAAGTATTTTAAGTTTGATAATGCAACTTTGGGAAGGCGTCAGATAGGTTCTACATTCAAACCGTTTATCTATGCTGCTGCTATGAGAGATTCAGGTATAGAGCCTTGTTTTCAAATAGAAAATTCGCCTGTAACTTTTCCAGATTATGATGATTGGACGCCAAAAAACTCTAATCATGCCCGAGAGGGAGAGGTTGTCAATCTGAAATGGGCATTGGCAAATTCGGTCAATTATGTTTCTGCTGCTTTGATGAAAGACTATACAACGCCACAAAGTGTTATCAATTTGGTACGTGCAATGGGAATAACCGACCCTATTCAGCCTGTGCCAAGTATATGTTTGGGAACACCAGATTTGACTGTTTGGGAAATGGCTGCAGCAATGGCAACATTTGTTAATCAAGGTCTTCACAAAGAGCCTATCTTTATTACAAAGATTACAGATAACAAAGGAATTGTGTTAGAGACATTTACATCAAAATCTAATTCAGCATTGGACGAGAGGACTGCTTATTTGGTTGTAGATTTGATGAAAGGAGTGGTTGATGGTGGTACGGGTTCAAGGTTAAGATATAAATATAGTGTCAAGTCAATTATTGCAGGTAAAACCGGAACGACAGACAACAATTCAGACGGTTGGTTTATAGGATTGAATCCAAAATTGGCTACTGCTATATGGGTTGGGGGCGAATACAGAAGCATACATTTTAATTCTATGACCTGGGGACAAGGTGCTGCCATGGCACTGCCTATTTATGGTTATTTTATGAACAAATGCGAGAGCAATCCACATATAGGTTTTTATAAGGGGAATTTTGTACGACCGAGTGGAGTAGGATTTAATGATGATTGCACTGCATGGGACAAACCAACAGATAGAGTGTCAGATACCGTAAGAGTCTCGTCTTCTTTTTCGGAATATGACAAAGCGTGGTAAATAGTTGATAGAAAATAAAATATTAAAGATTTTACAATAAAAAAATAATCACTTAAAGACAATTGCGTTTTAAGTGATTATCTTTATTATAAGTAATGAAAACTTATTTATTTCTGTTTGCCTGAGGTTCAGTTAGTTTAGTAAGTTTTCTATCTGCCAACATACGACATTCATATTGAGCATCCTCAAAGGTCATTGGGAAAGGAGGTGTTTTTTGTGTAAATGCACTTGCTCCATGCAACGACCCAGTAATACCAAGTTCTCTTGCAACTTTCAAATAACGAATAGCATCAATAACAACTCCTGCACTATTTGGAGAATCTATGACAGACAGACGAGCATCAAAAGTAACAGGAGAACCACCAAAGCCTTCCAACTCCAAATGGAAGGTAGCTATTTTGTTATCTTTGTAGTAAGAGATATATTCGCTTGGTCCTGCGTGTAAGAAAGAATCATCGGTAGGAATGTTTCTTATATCGTTTTGGCAACGAATGACATTTTCTTTTGAAATTTTCTTACTTTTTAAACGATTTTGATTCATCATATTTAGAAAATCGGTATTGCCGCCACAATTTTGTTGAATATGACATTTTACGTTGTGTCCGCGAGCAAATGCTAACTCTTGCAACATCTGAGATAGGATACTTGCACCGAATTGACTTTTCATATCATCTCCAACCAAAGGCAAACCAGCATCAATAAACTTCTTTTCCCACTCAGGATTAGAAGCAATAAATACAGGTATGCAGTTAAGGAAGGCAACCTTAGCATCAATAGCACATTGTGCATAAAATTTCGTTCCTTCCTCGCTACCAACAGGCAGATAATTGATAAGTATGTCTGCTTTTGTATCATTAAGGACTTTAACCACATCAACAGCCTCATATTGAGTATCTACCACAAAAGTATTTTCCTTAGGATATTTTTCGTAATTTGTCATATGTTCGCTTACTCCGTCCATAATAGGTGCTTTTTGAACAATGACATTGCTTTTGGGAAATTTGTTGGGGTCAATAATATTGATAGTGCAGTTAGGTGCAGCATAAATAGCCTCATCTAAGGTTTTGCCAACTTTTCTTGCATCAATATCAAAAGCAGCGACCACTTCAATATCCTGTGCTGTATATCCACCGATGTTTGCAGCCATCATACCCTCAGGAGTATTTTGATGTGCAGGGTTTCCATAATATTCCAAACCTTGAATCAAAGCAGAAGCACAATTTCCTATGCCTGCAATCGCAATTCTTATCTTTTCCATTTAAAATTTCTAAACTTTTATATATTTTTACTTTATGTTAAATTCTACTTTTATATTCCAGCTGTCCTAAATCCCAATATTTTCATTTCAAACCCATTTATTCACTAACGAATTTTGTATTATTTTATTGCATATATTCTCAACATTAGTACCCAAAGGCAAATAAACTGCGAGAAATAGAACATTTTTTATATTGTATATTGTTTTATTTTTGTTTTTCTAACTCTTGTTGCCATTTCCAAGCCGAAGATGTCATGGAATCAATGTCCTCCATTGCTCTCCAACCCAATTCCTCTTCAGCAAACTTAGTATCAGCCCAAATTTGTATTATATCACCCGCACGTCTTGGAGCAAAAGACCAGTTAAGTTTCTCTCCCGTAGAGCGTTCAAACGAATTGATAATTTCCAATACCGAATAGCCGTGTCCCGTGCCAATATTGAAAAACTCCAAATTCTTTTTATTCTTTTTTTCTATCATACGATTCATTGCAACCACGTGAGCCTTAGCCAAATCTACCACATGAATATAATCTCTTATGCAAGTACCATCTGGGGTTGGGTAGTCGTTACCAAATACTTTCAATTCCTTACGAATACCTGCTGCAGTTTGAGTTATAAAAGGCAGAAGATTGTTAGGAACACCATTAGGCAATTCTCCAATCAAAGCAGTAGAGTGGGCTCCAATAGGATTAAAATACCTTAATGCGATAGCACAAATATCAGAAGTTGAAGTAATGAACTCTAACATCTGTTCTGCAATTTGTTTTGTATGTCCGTATGGAGAGGTAGCGTCTTTGACTGGTGAAGTTTCTTTTATAGGCAATGAATCTGGCTCGCCATAAACTGTACAAGAAGAACTTTGTACAAAATATTTGATGCCATGCTTTTTCATATTGTCCAAAACATTCAAAAGTATGCCCAAATTGTTTTTATAATACTCAATAGGCTTTTCCATACTCTCCCCAACAGCCTTAGATGCAGCAAAATTTATAATTCCTGTGATGTTCTTAAATGTATCAAAGACTTTGTTGCATTCTGTTTCATTAGAAAGGTCGGCTTTTATGAACTCAGGACGTTTGCCTGTAATTTTCTCAATTCTGTCTATCACCTGCTCGTTGGAGTTAGATAAATTGTCTGCAATAACAACGTCAAAACCTGCATTTTGTAACTCTACGCAAGTATGACTTCCAATAAATCCACACCCTCCTGTAATTAAAATTTGCATATACTACATATTATTTTACTAATCACTTATAATATTTTTATTTTTTCGCACATTATCCAATTTATCTCAGTGATTGCTGACTCTATATCAACAAACTGAAAATCAGTAAGTAATTTTAGGAATTTTTTTTCATTTCCTGCTAAACTAACTCTACGTCTAAATTGTTGAAAGCAAGAAATACCTTTGATTTTAGGTTGATTTACGTCAAAATCGCTTGGATGCAAATAAATTAAGTTATAATCCTTATTGTTTTGTAGTTGTTTTTTTATAGTACTATATGGTAACAAACGAAAATATCCACCTCCTAAAAATCCCATACCTCTACCAAAGAGTTTTATAACAGATGGTGGCAATTCTTTAATTTGTTTGCCGTTACACTCTACAATATATGGCTTAACAATGTCTATATTTTTTCTGCCATAAAAATGATTTACTGCACTAAGCGAGCAATCTGTCTCAATAGAAGTATTAGCCAATACTTCAAAATAGTTTTTTATATTTTTTGTAACCGAAAAACCTGCTGCACGATATTTTGTTATTGTTTTTCCGGTTATACTTTCCAAAATCTTTAATGATTGTAACGTATCTTTTTCAAATTCGCTTCGAGTCATTGAGGATATTAGTTTGTGTTTGTGTCCGTGTGAGCCAATATCGTAGCGTTGTGATATATTATAAATAAGTTCTTGATGTTTTTCAGCAAAAGAAGAGAGCACAAAAAAAGTTGGTTTTACATTCATTTGTTTCATTAAGTCAAGCAAATGCACAAAATAAGGAGCAACAGAATAATTTGGTTCTGCTATTTTGTATTTAAAAAGTGCATTATACCACTCCTCTATGTCAAATGTTAGAATATTCATCTTTTGGTCTCAATTAGGTTGCAAAGATACAAATTTTTTCTTAAACTTCAAAAATATTCAAATTTTTCTTTTATGAAACAGTTTTGAGGTAAGAATATTTCACTAGAATTTATTAGGAGATGATAAAATTGTTTAATTTGTATATATCTAACAAGTGTAGATTGGGATTATTAGAATGAAGTTGTTTTAAGATTAAGGGCTGAAATAGTTTGCTAAGAAATGTAAAAAGTCCTATAAGATAAAACATCTTTAATGTTTCAAATGCTTTTACTATTTTTAAATTCTTTGTCATATTAGTATATTTAGGATTGTCGTAGAGGTAGCGTAGATTTTTTGTAGCGTTGATAGTGTCCGAAAGAAATTTATCTGTATTTTTCAAACCTAAATGATATACTGCATTATCTATATGTTTGATTTTGTAATTATTATGTTGTAATTCTTGTCCAAATATTGTATCCTCGTGTCCATAACCTGTGAGAGTTTGCTCAAAGCAAATATTCAAAAATATATCTTTTTTAATTAGAAAATTGTTTGTTGTAAAGTGCTTTTGATTCTCTTCTCTTTTTTTGCCATTCTTCCAATGCAATAAATACTCTTTACTAATCTGTGATTTATCTTGATATTTTGTGCCACCACAAACAACATCTGCATCATTGGTTTGTTGTAAATAATTAGCAATAAAGTCTTTATGGCAAGGCAAACTATCACAATCCAAAAATAATAGCCAATCCCCCTTGGACTCTTTGGCTAGTAGGTTACGTATTTGGGAGCGACCAAGATTTTTATCCAATACTTTGTAAGTTACGTTGTCTAATTCATTCAATTTGTTATTGATAGAGTGTAATTCCTTGTTGTCTGAGGCATCATCATAGCACAAAATCTCATATTCAAAAGCAGAAGGCTTATTAGAAAAAGAACTTTGTAGGCAACCAACTAACTCGGTAACATCATAATTATATATAGGAATAAGAATACTAAGCA
>ONOZ01000276.1 GCA_900319595.1 uncultured Bacteroidales bacterium
AAAAGATGCAATTCTATAAAAATTCACTACTATATTACGTTATTTTCATAAAACTACATAAATTTTACACCTTTTTTAATCATAATTAAAAAAAAAAATGTAATTTTGAATTGTCAAAAAACATTAACTCAATAATATTATGAAAAAACTTGCTTTATTCGCATCAGGTAACGGAACTAACGTACAACAAATCAGCGAATACTTTGCTAATAGTAATGAAATCAAAGTAGATTGTGTTGTTGTCAATAAAAAAAACATCTATGTAGTAGAACGTGCAAAGAATTTGGGTATTGATTGCTTTTATTTTAATCGAGAGGATTTTTATAATAGCGACAATGTGCTTAATTTGATGACAGAACGAGCCATTGATTATATAATATTGGCAGGTTTTTTATGGTTAGTACCCGAGAACCTACTAAAAAACTACGACCATAAGATAATAAACATTCACCCAGCCTTGCTGCCAAACTATGGTGGTAAAGGAATGTATGGACATCACGTTCATGAAGCCGTAATTACAGCAAAGGAAAAACAAAGTGGCATAACAATTCACTATGTTAATGAAAAATATGATTCAGGGGATATAATTTTTCAGGCGAAGTGTAATATAAAACCAACGGATACACCCGATGATTTGGCAGAAAACATTCATATTTTAGAAAAAATACATTTCCCTAAGATAATAGAGCAAGTGGTTCTAGGAAAATAATACTATATTATTGTAGAGAAGTTAAATATTTTTCGTAATTTTGCCAAAAATATCACGAAATTATCATTTATGACAACTTTACGCAAACCTGATTGGTTAAAAATATCACTGGAAACAGGCGAACGCTATACAGAAACCAAGAAAATAGTGGAAATGAACCGCTTACATACTATTTGTTCATCAGGACATTGTCCTAACGCTTCAAAGTGTTGGGGAATAGGAACGGCAACATTTATGATAGCAGGGGATATATGTACGCGTTCGTGTAAGTTTTGTGCTACAAAAACAGGACGTCCATTGCCATTGAATGAAGAGGAACCCATGAAAGTAGCTAAAAGTGTAAAACTAATGAAATTAAAGCATTGCGTAATTACTTCTGTAGACAGGGACGATTTAGAGGATAAAGGAGCGGAACATTGGCGAAAAACAATAGAGGCTATAAGAAAAGAAAATCCAGATACTACAATAGAGGTACTAACACCTGATTTTGATGGTAGGGAAGAGTTAATTGACACTGTACTTTCTGCAAAACCAGATGTATTTTCGCACAATATGGAAACAGTTAAACGATTGACTGATGCAACACGTTCTAAAGCAAAATACGATATTAGTTTAACAACCCTAAAATATGCTACTGATAAACAATTCATTACAAAAACTGGAATAATGCTCGGTTTGGGTGAAACGAAAAGTGAAGTTGTTGAAATAATGAGTGATGTCCGTAAAATAGGAGTGCAACTTTTTACAATAGGTCAATATTTGCAACCGACAAAGCAACATTTGGAGGTAAAGGAATATATAACTCCTGAACAATTTATAGAGTACAAGAAAATAGGTATGCAGATGGGGTTCAAAAATGTTGAAAGTGGTCCATTAGTACGTTCATCGTATATGGCAGAAAAAGCATTTATTGAGGCAGGATTAAGTAAAAAACAAAAAAGTATAGACAGCGGATACAACTCTATAAATTAGAGCCTAATCTCCTTAAAAGCAATTTTCTGTCTTCTCCATGTATATGTTACGTATAAGTTTCCATTACTTCCTTGTATGATTGCGGGATAACTATATTCGCCATCAGGGTCATCTTCTAATACAATAGTTTGTAGTTGTTTGTTCATCGTGGAATCAAATATCGTAAGTATCAAAGGAGTACGTTTTCCCATCTCCTCTCCATTCGCAGTACTAACATTATTATACACCAAAGCATGATTTCCATTCTTCAAAGTCACAGCATCCGTCCCAGAATTGTTGTTAGGTATGTTTGTTAGAGTTACTTTTGACCAATTATTGCCGTTGTCTTTGCTATAAGACGTCGCAAGTCTGCCATTCTTTGTACGACACAATACTTGCAAACGCCCATCTGATAATTTCAATATAGAAG
>ONOZ01000247.1 GCA_900319595.1 uncultured Bacteroidales bacterium
GAGAGGGTGGCTCTAAAACTCCGTGCACATGGCTCTCTCGCCCCGGAATCTGTAAAAAGGCCAAAGCGGAGCACCCGGAGCGCTGGAACGGTCGTGCCACAAGGAACTGGGATCTTCCCGAGGAAGTATGCCTCAATCCCGACAGAGTTGTTCAGAAAGAACGCACAGAACAGGAGATGGAGGCTTTAGCTTCATAATCAACCGTCATTTGACCTGGCGGCCCATTCTCTGCTCTCCTCAGGAATGTCAATGGATGCCGCAGGCATCAGCGAAGCTGCTTGCCATTGACAGTGCTGAGGAGGGCGGAGACAATCGGCCAGCTCAAATGGACGGTGAAACCGTAACACAAAATTTCAAGTTTTACTGACAACTACCTTGACAATTACCGCCACTGCCCCACGCCCAACACTTCTATAAAACCAACACACCCTCTCCACAAACACACCCCGCCCTTCTATAATAATTATAGAAGGAACACTCCTTCTCTACCCCGCCCTTCTATAAAATCTATAGAAGGAACACTTCTCTACCAAGAGAAGGAATAAACACAAACAAGAGAAGCAGGAACAGCAGCAAGAAGCCAGGAGAAGGAATAAAAGAACAGAAGCGCACACCCAGCTAAGAGGAAGCAAATATAAGGACTGTGGGGATAAAGGAGTCTACGAGGGTGAGGGGTAAATCACATCAGTTATCGTGGAAAATGTCCTTCGTGTAAACCTTCTCCTTTACATCATCCAAGATGCTATCATATCTGTTTGCGATTATCACATCACAGCCGTTCTTAAATTTCTCCAGATCGTTGACGACAAGGGAGCCAAAGAACGTATCACCGTTATGTAGAGTAGGCTCGTAGATAATGACGGTGGCGCCCTTCGCCTTTATCCTCTTCATCACGCCCTGAACGCTACTCTGTCTGAAATTATCTGAGTTTGACTTCATCGTCAATCGGAACACGCCAATGGTGACAGGACGTTCCTTTTCGGCATTCCACATAGCGTTTGAAGAATAATACCCTGCCTTTTTAAGGACTTGGTCCGCAATGAAATCTTTCCTGGTCCTGTTACTCTCCACAATTGCCTGGATCAAGTTTTCAGGAACATCCGCATAGTTGGCCAGGAGTTGCTTTGTGTCCTTAGGCAGGCAGTATCCTCCATATCCAAAAGATGGATTGTTGTAGAAATCACCGATTCTAGGATCCAGGCAAACGCCTTTGATGATATCGGAGGTTTTGAGTTCCTTCATCTCAGCATAGGTATCAAGCTCGTTGAAGTAGGAAACACGAAGTGCCAGATATGTGTTAGCGAATAGCTTAACAGCCTCGGCCTCTGTAAAACCCATGGTGAGGACTTCTACATCCTTCTTTTCAGCACCCTCCTTGAGAAGTTCGGCAAACCTCTCTGCTGCTGCATTCACTACTTCATCATTTTTATCCGTTCCCACTATGATTCTTGATGGATAGAGGTTATCATAGAGTGCCTTCGATTCACGGAGAAACTCGGGGCTGAACAGGATTCTGTTTGTGTTATACTTCTTTCGGATAGAGGCAGTGTACCCAACAGGAATGGTGGATTTAATCACCATGAAAGCATGGTCTGAAACTCTGAGGACCTGCTCAATAACACTCTCCACCGCGCTTGTGTCGAAGAAATTCTTCTGAGAATCATAGTTGGTGGGCGCTGCTATGATCACATAGTCAGCCTTCTTATACACATCGTCTGAAGGGTTATCCTCTTCCGTCTGTGTATTGAGGCAGAAATGCAGATCTAATCCTCTCTCTTCATGCTCCTTGAAGAACTTCTCAATATATTCGTCCTGAATAGGACTCTCCCACCGCTCCAACTTATCTATCTTCTCTTTAACAATATCAACCGCCGTGACAGTATTATGCTGAGATAAGAGTGTCGCCAATGAAAGCCCGACATATCCTGTTCCTGCTACTGCTATATTCATTATCTAATAATATCCTCTATATTCTTATTTTAGAATAACTTCCAAGCTCTTCACATTCTCCATCGGAGATGATGAAAGGTCTATCTGAAATTTAGAAGCAATTTCGTCTGAAACATTAAAGCCTTCATTTGTCACAGTATATATATCGTCAGTTTGGCTACCGTCTATCTTCTCAATATACCGCGCCGTTTGTAGCTGCTTTACCGCATTTTCCCACAGCGCAATTTCTCTTCTAGCTCCATCACTGGATATCTTATTACCACTTGTTGAAATAGTCGTTCCGCTCAAAGTCTTTGAAACTATTAATGTGCCGTCTTTTTCGGACGTCATATATTCAAGTAAAACTTGAGCGGCAGCATCGAGTCCTAAAGTAGCAAAGGATCTTCCATTATTCATGGGTAATGTAATGAATGGTTTCATGCTAACTTTCTTTATCTTGGGCTCTTCCATTTCTTCAACTAAATCATCTTCTTCAGAAATGGCGTCTCCTCTTACCCAGCCCGGCCTCGGGAAATTTTCAATAGTCTCTCTTAATGAATTAACAACCTTTAAACTTAACTCGTCTTTTGTAGTATAAAAATTAACTAAGCGGTCCTTTTTAAGCTTTTCCCTAAATATTTCAAGCTGCTTTCTACTATCATCAGTTTGTTCAACCTTAATATAGGGTAATTGCTCAATGTGTTCATAGAGCATGACTACAACTGGAACACCTTTTGAAATAGCATAATCAAATTCTTCCTCGGTGTAACTTTTTCCAGTACTCTCATCAATAGCCCCATATCTACCAGCACTGATAAGTACATAATAGTCTGACTGATCAATAAGCTTCTTTATATATTCCATTTGTGTCATTTGTATGGAATTAAAGCGTTCCATTCCAACCGGAATGCAGTCACTTCGTAAGAGCGAGTCCATTACTGCCAGACGCTCTTCTTTTAAGTCCTCGTATGTGGAACTAACAAATACTTGATATTTCTTATTCATACACTATGTACCGATAATCGCTCACACTATCACTTCAGCAAGAAGCTCAGTTTCTTATCCAGTCTGTACTTACTTAATATCCATGGCATTGCTTCTTTGTAGATCTTAGTTCTTTTGTATATAAGAATATAAAGAATGGTAGGAACGATACAGCAAATTACAAGCTTAATAAGAATTCCGGCTATGAAGCCAACATTTATTCTATTACATATCATTACAGTCACTACTGCAATAATAGCAGTCACTGCAAAATATATGCCATGATATTTAAAGTACTCCCCTGCTTTTCCATTCTTGAAGTAATATTTGAATACGATCTGTGAACCAAGGATGAAATTAATAAAGAATAGGGAAATAAGGGTTGCTATGATAATCCCATGTACTCCCCAGAATTGCACAAGTACAATATTCAGCACAATATTGGCAATGGATTCTGCTATTGCTCTGTAACGGTTCTCCCACCAAAGTCCTGCGGCATCGGAGTACAAGCCTCGAATATCTCCCATTCGAAGCACATAGAAATAGATTGAGAATTCTAGTACAACTGACATAGGGAATAAATAGTCAGCGCCAAAGGATATTCTTATGAAAGGCTGGTATAAGACAATCATGCATATGGTCGCCCATCCGGAAAGCAACATATATACAAAATTGATTTTTTTCAAATCACTGTAATTCTTATCAACACTTTCAATTGCAATGCTGTTTCCTACACCTGCTGTCATGGATTGAGTAAAAACCATAAACACACCAGTGACAGCATTAATTACATAAAAATAATTATTATACATTGCAGTAATGGTCAAGCCCAAAAACGCAGATGTACAAATGCTATCAAGCGAATTTCTAGTAGTCTGGCATACCCGATTTATAAACAAACCTAAGACTTTCTCTTTTATCTCAGCTTTCTGCTTGTCTGTTATTTTTCCTTTACACTTGTATTCTGGATATGCTTTGTCAACATATAGTGAAGTAATGATGTTGTTTATTACAGTGGAGATTGGTAAGAGTATGATGTACGGGTAATACTTATCAATCCCAATCAACACAACTATCTGCAGAATATACATGCCTCCCATAGAAACAGATGTAATATTACTGATAATATCCATTCTTTGGAAAGCACTGGGTAGAGCCTGTTTATAAGCATATAACAAATAACTTATAGCTGTATTAAACAAATATATTAAGTATACATAATAAATATTGACATCTGCAGGTGCAGAACCATGTATTAGATGTGGAAGAAATGGAATAAGAACGAATCCAATAGCCAATATCGCAATTCCAATAACTTTATAAATTTTCCTATATGCATTCAGTAGTGTACAAATAGTGTCCTTGTCATTTTCAGCTATTGGTTTATACATGCTATAAACGATAGCGCTGCTAAAACCAAGTTCTGTAAGATTCAACACCTGAAGGACTGAACTGAACAAGCTATTCAGCCCTAGATAATCTGCCCCCAAAGTACGTATCATCACTGCCCTAGTGAAGAACGGCAGGAGCAATGTGATTATTTTATTGATTATCCCCCAGAATATATTTCTTTTAGTATTTCGTGTACGATCTATCTCCATTAGATAATCCTATGACTTTGGCATTGTAAAATGAAACAGTAAAATAATCAGTTATATATGGCGTTCATAGATGTCTCATGGTACATGTGACTAATTGCTTCACCAATTAGATTCGCTACCGAAATATAATGAATTTTTTTACAGCTATTCTCTTTCTGGGGAATTGTATTTAAAAATACTACTTCATTTAGATAAGAATCTTGAATTCTTTGAATAGCCGGTCCTGACAATACTCCATGACTAGCACATGCAGACACACTTTTTGCCTTGCCAACCTCTATTAGTGCCTTAGCTGCACCACATAGAGATCCTGCAGTATCAACCATATCATCTAAGAGTATTAAGTCTTTTCCCTCAACATCTCCAATGATATGCATTACTTCCGATACATTTGCCTTTTCACGCCTCTTATCAACAATAGCCATTGGTACTACAGTTCCAAGTTTTTGAGCAAAATTCCTACACCTTGCTACAGATCCAACATCAGGGGAAACTACCATTACATTTTTAAAATCATCGTTAAACTTTTTCTTAAAATAGTCTACAAACAATGTGCCACCTTGAATGTTATCCATCGGAACATCAAAGAATCCCTGGATTTGTAGACAGTGTATATCCACTGTCACAATGTGATTGGCTCCTGCACTTACAAGTAAATCAGCTACTAACTTAGCTGAAATTGGATCACGTGGCTTTGTTTTTCTATCTTGTCTTGCATAGCCAAAATATGGAATTACAGCCGTTATTCTACCCGCAGAAGCTCTTTTCATCGCATCAATCATAATCAATAATTCCATCAAGTTGTCACTAACACTTCTCTCTGTTCCATTAGAGCAAGTCGATTGAATAATATATACATCGTCACCTCGTACAGTTTCCAGAATAGAAGCATAACATTCTCCATCTGCAAAGGTACCCGTTTCAGAAAGACCCATATTAACTCCAATATGTGTGCAAACTTCTTGCGCAAGATAACGATTTGAACTACCAGAAAAAACTTTAATATCTCTCATAATTGATTTTCTCCACAATATGTTGTTTATTTTCTTACTTTATACAATGATTTCTTATTTGCTGGTTTATCGCCTGGCTCAATAGAGTAACCCTTATTAGAAAAGGCACGAATAAAAATAAAAAACATTGCAAAATAGCTTAATCCTGATTCCATAATAGAGTACACTAGTAATAAAAAGAGTACCACCAAGCATCCATATTCTTTGATCTTATATAATTTCAGAAATGAAATAAAATAGATCGCCCAAAATACTATACTTGCTAATATTCCATCTCGAACGGCTAACAGAACATATAAACAGTCAATTGTAAAGAACTTTGATACATCTGTCAAAGTATGTTGGTTAAAATACATAGTTCCATACATTGTAATTTTTTGACCAAATAAGCTTATGCCATATGTTCTAAGTGCACGATTAGCATAATATATTCTCGCATTAGCAGTCACACCTAAATTGACAAAAAAATCAAGACTAGATCTTGAACTTGATATCTTAAAAACAAAATATATAAGAATTGGCATTCCGATACAGAACAGTAACTTTATTATCCATGAAAAGCGAGACAAGAAATTTTGCATTGGCAAAATAATTATCGAAACTAAATAATATATCAAAAATGCCAACAATATTACTGCGACAGTTTGAGATTGACTATATTTATATGTTATGAAGAAACTTACCGCTAAAAGAGTTAATCTTAATATTTTATGCGAATAATGGTCGATAAAATAAAGAGCAAAATTTAATGCCAATAAATATAGTGAAAAGAAATTTGGGTGGGCAAAGCCAAAAGCCATGCGTTCGCCTGAATTTGCAATCCCGATTCGAGCAAAGCTATAATGAGGTAACATACCCGAGTAATCTAATAGCCAAAGAGCAATAATTGATATCGCAATACAACCGATATAAGTTTTTATTATCCTTCTAAAATCGATTTTTATTGTTGCGAAACATATGATTGTAATTTGTAATATTATTAAAGATCTGCTTTTAACAAAAGAAAGCATTCCCACTAAAAGACAAATAACAAACGGTGACAGCTTTTTCAATGACAGAATTTTATTGAATTTTAACGCAGGCAAGAGTATTAAAAGTAAAACTATCAAAAAATAGTATGTTGATATTGGATGAACGTAATTCAATATACTTATTTGGTATGTATTTAGAAAAAACAATAAGGCAATTAATAATAAGATTATATTGCTATATTTAAAAACTATTTTTTTGCTTTTAATCATAATTTAAGTTTGCTTTCAATTATTGTGCAACGCTTTTTTATATATATCAAATATGTTTTTTGCATTTATTTGAGGAGTAAATCTATTGGTCACAGTTACTTTACCTCTCTCTGCGATTGTTTCTCTATATCTAGCATTGTTTATTAACAAAACTAATTTCGAAGCCATACTTTGTGCATCGTTATAGTGATACAAGAGGCCATTAACTCCATCATCAATTATTTCTGGATTTGCGCCCGTATCAGAAGCTATAACCGCAAGACCTGCATACATATACTCAACCGTAACTCTCCCAAAGCCCTCAGCTTTTGAGGCCATTATTCCAATATCATATTGTGATAATTGTGAGCTAAGTGTTGTGCTATAATTATGAAAACAAACAATTTCATTTAAATCATATTGTTGTACTCTAGTTACTAATTCTTTCTTGTATCCGACAATATCTTTTCCCCAGAAATCAACAGATATTTTTGAAAGTAAATCTTCATTTAATAAATGTAATGCATTTACCAACTGCATTTGCCCCTTGTTTTCCAAATAAGTACCAGCCATTACAATATGAATTTTACTATCAAAGGAAGCTAATTTATTTGCAACAGCAATTTCGTTTTTTACTCCGTTATAAACAACCTCCATCTTATTTTTGTCTAGTCCTAACTTAATCCAATGTAATGCTACAGCATTAGAAATTGCCAAAAAAGCGTCTGTTCGGTCATTAAGATACTTGATATAATTATGTCTTATGGATATACAATTGAAATCCGTATCACCAAATTCTCTTATATGACATACATGTGTTATTTTATGCTTTTCCGAAATCGCTGCACCTAAGTCAACTCTTTCTATATTTGTGTGTATCAAATCTATTTCATGTAGATTGATCTTTTCTTCTGCAAGTTTAACTAACTTTTTAGTTTGATGTCTCCATTTAAAATCTTTATATATTGCTTTAACTCTTCCCAATTTATATGGCAAAGTCTGCATACATTCAACATATGGGATTACATGAACTTCATAGCCATGTGAATTAGCATATTGATAATATAATCCATGTCTTCCTGTCATTATCACAGGTGTAATCTCGTAATTCTTAGCAAGTGCATCAACCATCTCCATAAAGGAATTAGGAGACCCTCCAAATTCTGCTAAGCCTGCAATAAATAGAACTTTCATATCTGTTTCCTTAGAATTATTTTCAATCATCGCCATGATTATGAATCCGTTTTAGCCACTTATATAAAATTGAATAGTCTAAATCTATATGTAATGTAGCTTTCAAATAGCCTGTTTTCCATTGAGACACATAAAAATCTTGCAAATATTCCTTTGGATGGGAAAGATAGTAATTACTTTTCTTTTTATCCACTAAATGGCATTCATCCCCTGAGTTGAAGAACAAAAACCACCCAAAATTTTTTATATCCTCATTGCTAGGACTTGTTAAGGTTTGGTAGAGTGCGTAAAACATCACTTTACTATCATAACCTACGAGGCACTTCGTAGATGTAATATCAAATATTCTAGCAAAGTCCAAAGCTGCTTCCTGTAATTTATGCACAAGTTTTGCTTCTCTTATAATTTTTCCATTCTTTTCATATTCATAAGGATATCTAACTACAATTGGTTTTCCATCCTTAATCTCATATCTTTTTACAGAACCAGACTGTTCCAAGAATAGTGTTTCAAAAAGGCCAACAAACGGCCTTTCTTGATTAACTGAATTATGAATATTTAAATTATCCCACAGATAACCATAAGCGTTATATTCAAGAAATTCTTTTTTGTACTTACAAGAAAATCTGTCAAGTCCCAAATATAAACCTATAAGATGATATTTGATGCCAAATGAATTCAAAGTAGAAATCAAGTCTCTTTGGATTGATCCTCTCCAACCAATATCAACAATCGCTGTATTTAACGAAAAATCAAATGCACCGAGATATTCTTTTAATGCTTCTTTCTCATCATTCGCATTAGCGATAATATCTGGTTTAACATCATAATATAGAGAAATAAAGTCCTGATTTGTTTCAAGTTCTTCTCTCCAGAATGTATAATCAATGCTAAAATTATGTTGTTCTAATATTTTCGCATATTTATTAATATTTAATCCCCATGAATCAAATACTTGCTTCATGCTTCCCCTTCCTAAGAGAGGGAGGATAGAAAACATTTCGTTAAAATCTAAATCCTTATCATTTGTAGAAGGAACCCTTATACTCCTTCTTGACATCTCGAAATAAACAATATTGATAGTAGTATCAGGGTGTAGAAGCTCGTATACCTTCTTTACAATATATCCATCACGCGCCATAAAAAAGATTTGTTGAATATTATACTTCTTAACTTTCTCATCAATCCACCTACAAAATCCATATAGCAACGGCCCAAATTTTTCATAACCAAACTTTGAATAATAATCCTTATACTGATACTCATGATTATTTAAAAAAGCTGCAAGTTCTTTCAATCTCGATTTTTCCAATTTTGAAAGTGCCAGTGAACTTTTCTTAGAATAATTTGTGATCGTTGTGCTATATCTGGTTGGAATCTTTATAGCACTAACTCCAGCCTTTATAGCGCCTTTATAATCGTTTACAATATCGTTTCCTATATGTAATAACTGACAGGATTTGATTGAATTTTCCTTACAAACACACTTAAACAAGCTTCCGTCAGATTTGATTGCATTCACTTCATTTGAGACATATAAACCCTTATAGCCCGTAATTCCATTTCTATTTAAAATATCCTCTATTACAGATTTGCTTAGATACATATCTGAGATGATAAATATTGCCTTTCCTTTTTTCAGACAATAGTCATATATCTTAAAGATCTGTTGATTAGCAGCGCATATTCTTTTCTCTTCTTCTATTTCAAGGTCATTTAGTCTAATGTTTATTTCCTCATCACTAGAGTATTGCTGATAGATTTCAGTTAGAGAAATATCCTTCTTGCCGGAAACAGTTCTTGCTTTTTTTTCAGCTTCAACTCGTTTATAGTAAAAGTTATTTATTTTGTATTTTTTTTCAATGATAGTGAATAGATCCTTAGGATTTGCAAGATCTCTTTTAATCAAAGTATCAAATACATCAAAAGAAACAAATTGATATTTATCGATTTTCTTAATTGATGTATTATAATCATCAAATGTTATATCGTTTAATTTACTGTGAATTAATGTTTTAACTTTCATATCATCAATTTAGTTTATTAATAATAGCCTCTATCTATCGCCTATTTGCTCTATTATATTCAGATATAAGTTCATAATAAGGAAATGGAATAATACATAATCTTTTTAAGAACCCTGGTTTCCAACTACATTTTGAAAAATCTTCCTTAAAATTCTTTGGATGTCTCACATAATTTAGCATATTTTTAGGTTTTGCAAGTTTTCTTAGCACAGTTTCCTGATATGGTAAATCCCCAAATAGTTTCGCCTCTCTAAAAGTAGGATGTTTACTTATAATTTTTAGAGCCTGATATGTGGATGCTGGATTCATAGCAAAGTTTTTTTCATTAAATACTGATACAAAATTCAAAGCTCCTAGTCTCATGTCTTGGATCGTATTGATTGCCATTTCACTATCCTTATATTCATATTCTGCGAATATTGGAATTACTCGATCACCTATCCGCTCATAACCTAAGGTTGAACCTTCAAATGTCATAAACGGATATTCAACAAAATTTGATACATACTCAGCTGGCGCTTCTCCTCTAGGAATATATGATTGAACATTCGATTTTCTCTCTATTTCTTCTCTGAGTCCTAAATATAATCCAAACAAATGAGCATCAATTTTTTCATCACAAATTAGGCTGTCTATGCATTTCTGCAAAGATCCATACCAACCTATATCAATCAAGCCAATATTTCCTGTGAACTCTATCTCACGTAAGTATTCAAAAAAATTCTTTCTACTATCATGTGCATTATTTGCCAAAACTGACTTTATTTTATTATAAAATTTATTAAACTTTGAATCACTATTCATATAGTCATAAATAGTTATCCTCTCGTCATTACCAATGCCAGATGCATTCCAATACTTATAAACGGTCGAAGAATCCAATCCCATCATATGAGACATTTCTATGTAATTAACGTTCGAAAATGCAGCACCTTTAAATAGGGAAACGAAACTTTCAATTGAGCTATTACATGAAAGATATGGTAGGCGTACAGCCGCCCGTGAAGCATACATATAGGAATTATCAATGGCCTTCTCACCATTTACTAATTTATATGCTTCTTGTAATAATTCTCCATCTCTTGCCACAAAAAAAAGTTTATCAAGGCCTAATGTTAGTGCTTTTTGTTGAAGCCAGCTAGAGAATCCTAATATAATTGGGCCAATAACTTCATATCCATAGTAATAGTATGCTGACCTATCTGGTTCTACACTGGATCTTATTTCTTCTGCTAAATTTTCCCAGTCGTCTCGGTATTCCTTGGGCATTTTGTATAATCTGATAAATGAATCTCTTCTAGCCATGTTATCAATTTCCATAGCATTCTATTTATTGGTTTATTGTTCTAAGTAAAATATTACATTCATATACATCGTCAACCTGAATAGTGCGAACACCAGTATTTTTAATATTTGATTCAGCACCATTCACAGTTTCATTCCCTACGAATATAACTTGATTTTTTTGCAAATTATGCTTTTTCATTATTTCCTGAAGCATCGTCTTCTTATCATAATCTTTTGCCATAACATCGATTGAAGTATGACCCGATATTCTCGCTTCATATCTACCATCAAAGCCTTCAAGTACCTTATTTGCTTTCTTTAATAACACTTCCCTATTCACTAGCGGCTTAATAGTAACTACACAACCAGCTCCTCTCGTTTTAATTTTGCCACGAAAAGCATCTACTTCTTCAAGTTTCAAAGCCACCTTCGGGTCTACAACATATTTTTCTGACAAAAGGTCTTGATTATAATTGTCTGATGTAAAGTGCACATTTCCAAAGTCAGAATATATATCAACAACTGCATCTTGATGATACAGATACTTCATAACATCTCTGACATGTTCATAATTATTTCCAGAATGAATAATTCCTGAAAACAGATTCATATTCTCTGCACCAACAGCTTTTCCTCTATTGCTAGCACGCTCATCCCAGAGAGTTCCATCAAGATCATATATATATGTGCCAGCGAAACTTGAAATATTAAAATAGTCTTTCATTATTAGATCTATTAATTTCACCGGATTATGCTTTGACGTCTCTGCTCCGATATGACCCGATATGCTCTTAATTGTGTTTACTGAATTCATACCAGGAACAGCATCAATATTTACTACTGCAGTAATGTCGTCTACAGGAATATATCTAGCAAGTATCTCAACGATATCGTCAGCTGAAACTCCCTTCATATCATGATCCTCTATATTATTCATAACAAGGTATTTCTTAGCCTTAGAAGCTGCAAGTATCTTCCTTAATCCCGAATGCATATATGAGGGAATGAGTGAGGACCACTGTGTACCGGAACTGAAAATAATCAAATCAGCTTCTCCGATGATGCTCTTGCAGCTTCTGACCTTTGTGAGATCCGTCTCCTCATCCACAGACGGAATGTACTCCTGACCATCCCTAAGAAGCATGACAGAAGTAATCTTGTCATCAGGATTGTCCCATTCAACGATGATTCCCTCGTCCTCAATCACATGACCGGATTCTGTCCTTGCTTCCAGATACAGGTTGACATCCGAAATCAGATGCACATTATCCTTGATGCCCAGTATTCCAGCCATATCCTTACCTGCAAGCCTGAGACTGTATCCGTTCATCGCGGCAGAGGCAGAGTAAAAGATATTGGCAATCGAAAAATCCTTGAAGTCTACGCCTTCTAAAGTTCTTCTCCAAACATTATTGTGTACGTTCTCGAAGAAGAAATAATCCAACAGACTCTTCAGATTATAGGTATCTTTGTCGCCAATAGCTACACGGCTCTCTTCAAGCAATTCACATGCCTGCTCATAGTAATCTTCCTTGCTATCAGCATCCAGACGAAGATTAAAAAGCTTATATAAAACTGACTCCCTGCTGGAGAAATCCTTAAGCTGTGCAGCCTTTTGAACCTTGAACTGCGTCATATGGTTTTTTCTCAAATCGCTCGGTCCAAGGATCCTGTCATTGAATATTTTCCTGCAAGTACCTGTCGATTTTCCATTATCATAGGCGTTAATAATCACATCAAGATTATAATTATCGTTTCCGTAGATAGCGGAGAAACCTTCCTGGATTGCAATACTGCCAGTGCCGCCGCTAAAGATTACCACATTAAACATTGTCTGCTTCCTTCCTTTGCCTTTGGTCTTAAGAAGATCTTTTAGTCATCCTTATAAGTCTTCTTTTCTGGAGTCCTATCTCTTTGTCCTCTTTGCCTTTTCTCGTACCATTTCTAATTCTTCCTGGGTATTAAATGAATAACTCCTTCCTGACTCGACCAGCGCATATTTCATCGGTTTAAGCTTTGGCTGGTTCTCATAGAAATATGTAAAGGAATCCAGCAGCTTCATTTCCTTAGAAACCTCTTTATTGATATAGTCCTCTTGATCATTCAGCCCCAAAACCTTCATATAAGACTCAAGCTGTGAGCAGATATCTGGAAGATTGAACACAAATACGGATTGATCGTGGATACCCGTTTCAACCACACCATCTTTAGCTCTGAAATGCGATGCTTTGATCATATCGCCATCTGGTTCATACCAGGCATATGGCTCCGGGTCGATTGATGACAGCGATACGCCAACTGCAGCTTCATCTACCTCTATCTCTGCCGCCCTTTTGAATATCACATCATCCAAATAGAACGTGTCACCCCAGCACAGCGTTATCCTGTCCGCTCCACAATCCTGTTTTATTAACCTTGCAGCTCGAAGGAAAGAATGAGAGTCCCCTTGACCTGTGCCAATGGCCAATGTCTTACAGCCCTTTACTGCATCCTTGTAGTCATCATATATCTCCCTGTTAATCACAAGGTATGTATTGTCAAAGAATTTTGATCCCAAATCAACCGTGTGCTGTGCTACATATGTATCATCTACTTTGCAGAAGGCTTTCGGGTATCCGCCAAAGCGAGATGATTTCCCAGAGGCCAGTATCAAAAATGCATGTTTCATCTTCATTTCTTCTCCGATAGGTTTATTTCGTCTTAAACAGTGTCTTGTATAAAAAGGCAGGATACAAATACGCATGCACGATTCCAAGCAATGAGGCAGTCAGAGACTTTGACACCTTCATGTATAGGAAATTTGCAAACTTATTTAGCTTCTCAGGGTTATGCTTCCACAATGGCTCATCCTTCATCACGGTCTGACTACGCACTTCCATATAATAGTCCTTGTATGGATGATAGCACTCCTCTACCCATGGCCTTGGCTGAATCACCTGATTCTTTGTAAAGTGGACAATTACAGGATTTTTCTTTCCCTCCTCAAAGTCTTCTTTACTGCACTTCGTGCTGGGTCTCCGGTACCGAATCATATTCTTATAGTCGAAGAGGAACACAGCCGTTGTGCAGTTAAATTTCGGAGGCAGAACTTTTACCCCGCCTTCAACCGTATAATTGATTACATCCTGTACATCGTAGAAAAACATATGCTGGTTTGAGTTGAGCACATCCGTGATCTTTTCAGTAATTCCATCCTCGCGCCACTTTTTCAAGTTGTATAGAATCATCCCACAGTTAACATATGGTGATGTCGTCTTCATGCCTATCTTCTTCTTATATACCGAACTTTGAAGATCATCCGCTGCGGCAATGTAATAACCAGAAATATCGGTGTTATAAAGCTCATTTAGATTACCGGTAACAATCTGATCCCCTTCCAGAAGAAGCACCTTCTCAACAGACTGAGGGAGCAAGTCTTGAAAGTAGCAATAGCAGAATACAGTCTGCCCATTCCGGTTTGAGCCGGTAAGTTTATCAAAGTGATCAGGCATAGGGACAAAGATAATCTTTCGACTATGCTCAGCACTATCATGTTCATTAACGAGGTTGATAAGATTGTTACGGCTTTCGTCCGTCAGCTTATCACCAATGTAGTAAATAACGATTTCATCAACATCCTTGTTATTGATGAAAAGCGACTTAAATGTCGTGATTGCCAGTTTGCTGTATAAATCACTGGAAGTCATAACAATATTCATCTCAAACAACCTTCCCAATTAATAACTTTATAATCCCCTGTGTTCCTCGGCGAAGCCGCCCCTCCAGATTGCTTATCCAATACCAGTTCCAGATTCATCTACTTATCCCTTGTGGTCATCATGCCCCAGATAGGAAATCAATCCAACCTTTTCCGGCCCTTTTCTATATCCGGCATATCTCCACAGGAATACCAATCTCATCAAGTTCAGCCTTATACTCTTCCATCAGCGAATCCTCGACACCTGAATACCGCATCTCCATACCCAAGCTTTTGTACTTGTTCTCCCCAAGGTTATGTTCCTTAATCAGCTCAATTTTTAATATCCGGTCTCTGTACTTCCCCAGTAATTCCTTCACAGCTCTCCGGTTATCGATCCCGTCCGTATACTTCCCTATCACCGGAACCCGGATAACTACAGGAACCCTCTGATTCTTCCACGATAAGAGGTAGTCAAGGTTACTCATATAAAACTCCAGATTACCCTTCTCAACCTCTCTGCATCGCCTACCATCCAGTATCTTCATATCCACATAAAAGAAATCGATGTTCTGAATCGCAAGAGTCAAAAGATTGGACGGCACAAACAGTGCGGTCTCGACAGCGATATGTACTCCGGCATCGTGGAGGGATGAACACACAGAAACCAATCTATCCATCTGCAGCAGTGCCTCACCACCGCTGAAGGTCACACCACCGGGGAGCAGGTCGATATCTGAAGCGTCTGTTATCCTCCAAAACTCCTTCTTCCCTTCATAGAATCCTTTATCCTTAAGACACTCATGAACTAGAGCTTCCGGATCCATCCACCGGCCATACGTGCCTTCAATCCCATCCTTCACATAAGCCTCTGGATGAGAAGTTATGTTCTCCGGATTAGAACACCACGGACAGCGGAGTGAGCATCCTTTGAGAAACACAGTCGTCCTTATACCCGGACCATCATGGAGAGAGAATCTTTGGATGTTCGTGAGGAGTATTTTGTTATCCATATTCTGTTATCTCCAACTCATCCACATACAAAGCGATATCCACCGTTGTTGCATCAATCAGGAACAATCGATCCTCCTGCTCTACGTCAGTTAACAATGCCGTTGTCATATTGCACACAAGCAATACCATAAGTGACAATCCACCAGCAATGGTCAGTATTCTTTGATATAGTTTCATATAACCCTCTATTCTTCCGGCCAAATCGGTCTATAATTGTTTTCTGTGTAATCACCTGTATTCAAGATAGCTTATCTACTCATAATTTCGTGTTATAAACCATTCATCTGACTTTCCATCTTTTTATTATCCAAACAACAAATGTTGCTAAACAAATTCCCGCCCAGTCTTTAACCAGATCAACGAAGTCAAATTCTCTCGTCGGAAGCAGCACCTTTATGCTTTCATCTATTAATCCGATGCCGCATC
>ONOZ01000246.1 GCA_900319595.1 uncultured Bacteroidales bacterium
ATGAGAAAAGCAATTGACTAACATACATTATGGAAGTATTTTCTTTTACAGACGGAAAGCCTTTATTATTTACACACCTATATTTTTGGTTGTTTTTATTGGTAGTTTTATGTGTGTTTGCCGTTATCAAAAATAAACTAAAATTATCACATCTTTGGTTGTTATTAGTTTCTATATTCTTTTATTATAAATCTTCAGGTAACTTTGTTTTTTTACTACTCACTACAACCTTACTAACTTACGGTTTTTCTCGATGGATAGACAAAACCAGAAATCAGAAGATAAAAAAACTTATACTATTCTTTGCAATATTCTTTGATTGTGCGTTTTTGCTATATTTCAAATATACGTACTTTTTCATAGATATTGCAAATACATATTTTTCTTGCAAAATAAAGCCCCTGGATTATCTTTCGTTATTCTCTAATAATACTTTTGGTACAGTGTTTTCTATAGATAAAATAATTCTTCCTGTCGGCATCTCATTTTATACATTTCAGGCTATAAGTTTTCTTGTGGATAAATATAAAAAACAATTAGGGGTTAGAATAGGTTTATTAGATTTTGCATTTTATCTTACATTCTTTCCTCAATTGGTCGCTGGTCCTATTGTAAGAGCAGATATTTTCTTTCCACAGATAAAAGAAAAATGGCAGTTAAGCAAATTTGATTTTTCGCTTGTAATATTTTATATATTAAACGGACTGACAAAGAAAATTTTTGTAGCAGATTATATATCAGTCAATTTTGTAGACAGAATTTTTACTACTCCCGATGCTTTTTCTCCTGCCCATAATTTGTTGGCAACCTATGGCTATACTTTACAAATATATTGTGATTTTTCGGGTTATACAGATATTGCTATAGCAGTCGCACTTGTTTTTGGATTTCATTTGCCTATGAATTTCTTATCACCATATAAGGCAACAACAATAACAGATTTTTGGCATAGATGGCATATTTCCCTATCCACATGGCTACGCGATTATATATATATTCCACTTGGTGGCAACAGAAAAGGAAAAGTACGACAATATTTTAATCTTATGATAACAATGTTAGTTGGTGGTTTTTGGCATGGAGCAAATTTGAAGTTTATTTTTTGGGGCGGTATGCACGGACTATTACTGTGTATTGACAAATTACTCAAACCACTAACGGATATTTTATTAAAGAAACGCCTTGGGGTTTTTGTTATGGCTTTTATCACATTCCATATAGTAAATACTCTTTGGATTTTTTTTAGGGCAGATAACTGGGATTTGGCGTTACAAGTAATACGTAAAGCATCGCAAACAGATTTTTCAACATTTCCTATGGCGTTTGTAGCATATTGGAAACCTCTAACGGTAATTAGCGTCGCATTAGTTATACACCTTTTGCCACGCAATTTCAAACTACTTTATAGGGATAAGTTTATTACTATGCCATTATGGTGTAAGATTATTAGTATTGTTATAGTAGTTTTTGTTTTAGTGCAAATTAAAAGTTCTGCTATCGTGCCGTTTATTTATTTTCAATTCTAAAAAGTTATAAGTTTTGCTTTGTTTTATTGTCGTGTCGTTTTTTAGAAAAAAATAATCTGTATTTTATGAAATAATTTTGTATATTTGCAAGCTGAATTAAAAGATTACAATTTAAATGACAAGATATGAAAAAGGTACTTTTATTTTGTGTTGTAAGTTTGTTGGTTCTAAATTCATATGGTCAGTATATTTATGGGCAATCTGCCAAAAACACAGTACCATTGTGGCAACCTAAACTTGAGGGTTATTTTTATGGGAACCAACAAAAGCCTATTGGGAGTGAGTGGCAATGTGTTGATTCCTTGGCTTATAATAAGGAACAGCCACACGCTTGGTTCTTTTCTTTTGAAAACATAGACGATGCTTTGAAAGTTTTGCCTCAGAACAGTACATTATATAAATCATTAGACGGGAAATGGTTTTTTAATTGGGCAAAAAACTATACTGAACGACCAAAGGATTTTTATAAAACGGAGTATAGTGTAAAAACTTGGGATATGATTGATGTGCCTGGCTGTTGGAATGTACAGGGAATTGGTAAAGATGGTTCGTTAAGATATGGAACGCCAATATATTCTAATGTCCGTGCAGTATTTGAACATAAGATAGAGGTTGATGATTGGAAAAAAGGTATTTTGCGTGAACCTAATAAAGATTGGGTTACATACGAGTGTCGTAATGAGGTTGGTTCTTATCGCAAAAACTTTACTTTGCCACACAATTTCAAAGGAAATGAAATTTATATCAATTTTGAAGGGGTAGATAACTTTTTTTATTTGTATATAAACGGCAAATATGTTGGTTTTTCTAAGAATTCTCGTAATACTGCTTCTTTTAATATAACTAAATACTTGAATATGAGTGGAGATAACACTGTTGCTGTTGAAGTTTATAGATTATCAGATGGTAGTTTCTTTGAAGATCAAGATTTTTTTAGACTTCCAGGTATTATTCGCTCTGTTTATCTAACTGCTAAGCCCAAAGTTCAAATTGCGGACATTATTGCTATACCTAATTTGAGTGACGATTATAAGGAAGCCACGTTAGACATTATCACCATCGTAAAAAATTTGAGCGGAAGTAGTATAAAAGACTATAAATTATATTTTTCGCTATACAAATGCGACTTATACGATGATAATACTGAGATTGTGCAAAATGTTGTTGCAAATTCAGAAATCAAATCGTTATCAAATAATGTACAAACGGTTACTAGGACATTGTTAAATGCAAGAGATCTAGTGAAATTATGGAGTGCAGAGAAACCAAATAGATATGTTTTACTTGTCCAGTTGAAGGATAAAAAAGGCTACACAAAAGATATTGCCTCTGTCAATGTTGGTTTCCGTAAAATAGAGATAAAAGACACGGATGCTCAAGATGACGAGTTTAAATTGGCAGGGCGTTATTTTTATTTGAATGGGAAACCAATTAAATTGAAAGGAGTCAATAGACATGAGACTAATCCACAAACGGGACACGCTATTACAAGGGAGCAGATGGAAAAGGAAATTATGATGATGAAAAAAGCAAACATCAATCACGTACGCTGTGCACATTATCCTGATGATCCGTATTGGTATTACTTATGTGATAAATATGGTATCTATCTTATGGACGAGGCGAATTTGGAAACTCATCAGTATTATTATGGGAAAGAAAGTCTTTCTCACGTTCCAGAAATGCTTAATGTACATGTGGTTCGTAATATGGAGATGGTACGTGCCAATATCAATCATCCATCGGTTGTTATATGGTCCATGGGTAATGAAGCTGGTCCAGGCAATAATTTTAAAACTACATACGAAACGATAAAGCAATTTGATTTCTCTCGTCCTGTACAATATGAACGTAACAACGATTTTTCTGATATTGGTTGCAATCAATATCCTGCGGTTTCTTGGGTAGAAAAAGCAGTTGAAGGCAAAGAAAAAATCAAATACCCCTTCCATATAAACGAATATGCACATTCTATGGGGAATGCAGTAGGAAACTTAATGGATTATTGGCATGCTATAGAAAGTACTAATTATTTCATTGGTGGTGCCATATGGGATTGGGTTGATCAGGCATTGGACAAACCTATTCCTTTCAGAAACGGAGAAACTTATTGGGCGTATGGAGGTGATTTTGGAGATAAACCGAATGACGGCATGTTTTGTATGAATGGATTACTACGTCCCGACTTTACTCCAAAGCCTCAATATTATGAAGTTAAGAAAATTTATCAGAATGTAGGAATCAAAGCCATAGATATCAAACAAGGGAAAATAGAGATATTCAATAAAAATTATTTTACTTCTTTTGATGATTATGATATAGTATGGAGTCTATGGAAGGACGGAAAACAAGTTGGAAATACTAAGACAATTGAGGGTGAGGATGCGACATTTCGCCCTCGTCAGAAAAAGGTTATAACTATTCCTATCAAGTATAACACTCTTGATTCTCAAAGCGAGTATTTTGTAAAGATACAGTTTCAATTAAAGGAAAAACAGCCATGGGCAGATAGATATTATGTTCAGATGGAGGAACAATTATTGATTAAATCTGCATCCAAGAAGGGTAATTTTGCAACTTATGGTAAAATTGATAAGAATGAAAGTGTCAGATTAATATCATTTTATAACGATAAATTCACAGTGTGTTTTGATAAGACACATGGAACAATCCTTTCTTTGGAATATGGCAATAATATAATAATAGAAGACGGCAATGGACCTAAATTGGATGTTTGGCGGGCTATTGTTGATAATGATAATTGGGCAGAAGCAGATTGGTTGAAATATGGCTTGCACCATTTATATCATATAGTTAAAGATTTTGCAATAGATGACAATGAAGATGGTAGTTATACTCTTACATTTATGATTGAAAGTCGTGCTTACTATCAATCTATAGATTTATACTTCAACCAAGACCGTAATCCCGAAACCACAAGAGAAATTTTCTCTAATGTATTAAAGCCTTTGGGAGAAAATGCTCTTATTTTTTTAACGCGTCAAACATGGAAAATCTATCACGATGGTACAATTTTGCTTGATGCCGATATTTCTGCAAATAAGGAAGACATAGTATTGCCTCGTTTGGGCTACGCGATGGATTTGCCGTTACAATACGAAAACTATACTTATTATGGTAGAGGACCTATAAATAATTATAATGACAGAAAAACTTCCCAGTTTATTGAAATATATTCTTCCAAAATACAGGATTTGGGGATCATGTTACCAAAACCTCAAGCAATGGGTAATAGAGAGGACGTGCGGTGGTGTAGTTTGACAAATACAAAAGGAGAAGGTGTTATGTTTATTGCAACTGGGGATATGTGTGCTTCTGCTCTTCCATACACCCAATTACAACTTACAGAAACTGCTCATCCTTATCAATTGCCTATACCACAGAAGATAACTTTGCACTTAGATAAAAAAGTAACAGGCCTGGGGGGCAATTCTTGCGGACAAGGCGGACCATTGGAAAAAGATAAAGTCAAAACAGGAAAAACGCTGTTCGGATTTATAATGCGTCCGGTAGATAATAATAACATAGACTATTTAATTAACAAATCAAAAGGCAATTGAACCAAGACAATAAAACCAATAAAAAAAGAAAAAATATAGAAAATATAACTTTTTTATGGATTTTACGTAGAAAGGAATTATCAATATAATACAAAACAATACAAAAAGATGATAGTATCTATATTCAAAAAAAATTATTTTTTGCAACTTGTCTTGCTAATATTGTTACCTATTCTGCTTTGGGTTCCTGCTTTTCTTAATCCGCCAAAAGTGATAGAGTTGAGTATTTTTGATATGCCTTTATATAACGTATTAAAATATGTTTTCCCTACACAAAGCATAGTTAATACCGTCATATCGTTAGTGCTTATCGTGGGACAAGCATTGCTAATCAATTACATATTTACTTATTACGAATTGACAAAAAAAAATTCCTATTTCCCTGCAATTATCTATGTTTTGCTTTTTAGTCAAGATTACAGAATAATGTCGTTTAGTAGTATTCTTTTTGCAAATAGTTTTATTATAGTTGCTCTTCTGACTTTTCTTCAGTGTTATAACAAAAATGAGGGTTTAGACCAAATCTTTCTTACCTCGCTTCTAATAGCAGTTGCGTCATTGTTCAATGTTATATACATATTTATGATGCTGTGGATTTGGATAGGATTGTTTAATTTCAAAATATATAAATGGCGTCCATTCTTTGTAAGTCTTTTTGGTATGGTTACGCCGTATTTGATATTGATGGTTTTTTATTACCTAAATAATCAAAATGATAGGATAGTAGAATTTTTCCCGACGCACTTTGCGGTTTTACCTAAATTTGAGTTTTTGAATCAACCTATACAAATCGTGTACATGGCGTACTTAATAATATTGATTTTACCCGCGTTACTATATACTGTGAATTACAGAAACGACCAAAAACTTTCGGTAAGAAAACGTACAACAACGATTGTTATTTTGTTTGCAGTGTGTTTGTTGCCGTTTTTGTATTTGTTGGAATCACCTGTTATGAACTTAATCTTTACGCCTTGTTTAGCATTTATGTTTACCATATTTTTCTTCTCAATTAAGCGACAGTTATATTCAAACCTTTTTATTTTGGTTTTATTAGTACTTACATTAGCAAAAATTTATATCAATTATTAATCATAAATACGTAATTTAGAACATGAAAATGAAAAAACTTGTACCTATATTGCTGTTTGCGTCTATGTCAATGGGAGCATCGGCTCAAGGACAATTAAAATCAGGTATTGAATTGAAAAATCTTGACCAAAGTACAAAACCTTCGGAAGATTTTTATCAATATGCATGTGGCGGTTGGATGCAAAACAATCCTTTACCTGCGGCTTATTCTCGTTTTGGTTCTTTTGACCAGTTAGCAAAGGATAATAGCGAACGTCTAAACAACATCCTTAATGACCTTATGAGTAAATCATATGCTAAAGGTACAACAGAAAGAAAACTTTCCGATTTGTACAAACTTGCTATGGACTCTACTCGCCGTAACAACGAAGGTGTTAATCCTGTTATGCCAACTCTGAATGAATTAGAGGCATGTAAAACCAATTCTGACTTATTTGCGTGGGAGTTAAAGCAAGCAGATTGGGGCAATCAGGAGTTTATGTACATGGGATTCAATGCAGACGAAAAGGATTCTAAAAATAACATCCTTAATATTTACCAAGGGGGTACTACTTTAGGACAGAAAGAATACTATTTAGATAATGACGTACCTACGCTTGCTATTCGTGAAGCTTATAAGAAACATATAGTGCGTATGTTCAAACTTTTTGGATTTAAGGAGAAAGTTGCAAAGAAAAAAATGGAGTATGTGATGAAGGTAGAGACTGCTTTGGCGAGAGTTTCCCTATCACAGACTGAACTTCGAGATGTTGAGGCAAATTATAATAAGATGTCTTTATCTGACTTTGAACGAAACTATCCTCACGTGCAGCTGACAAAACGTATGAACGCTCAAGGAGTTGATAGCAAGTATTTTCAAACTATGATTGTTGGACAACCTTCTTTTGTTAAAGGTGCAGATGCTGTAATAGCTTCACTTAAACCTGAGGAATACAAGGCTTATTTGCAATGGGACGTGATTAACTCTTCTGCATCTTTACTTTCAGATGAAATTGCTGAAGCTAATTTTGATTTCTTTGGGAAAACACTTAGTGGAAGCAAAGAAATGCAACCTCGTTGGAGAAGATGTACCTCGCAGGTTGAAAGACAAATGGGAGAAGCATTAGGAAAAATGTATGTAGAGAAATATTTCCCAGAATCTTCCAAGAAACGTATGGAAAAATTGGTAAAAAATCTTCAAATTGCCTTAGCAGAAAGAATTAAAGCTCAAGATTGGATGACTCCTGAAACAAAAATAGCTGCTTTAGAGAAACTTATGACTTTTTATGTGAAGATTGGTTATCCTGACACATGGACGGATATGGGTAGATTGACGATTGATCCAGGTAAATCTTATTATGAAAATATCAAGGAATGTGGCCGTTTTTGGACTAAGTATAATTTAGATAAGAAAGTTGGAAAACCTGTTGATATAGAGCAGTGGCATATGAATCCTCAAACGGTGAATGCTTATTACAACCCAACCACAAATGAGATTTGTTTTCCTGCTGGAATTTTACAGTATCCTTTCTTTGATCCAACCGCAGATGATGCTTTCAATTATGGAGCAATCGGTGTTGTGATTGGACATGAGATGACTCACGGCTTTGATGACCAAGGTGCTCATTATGATAAAGATGGTAATATGTCCGATTGGTGGGTTAAGAGCGATGTTGAGAATTTTAAAGTTAAAGGTGATATGTATGCAGACTTCTTCTCTAAAATCAAAGTATTGCCAGATTTGAACGCTAATGGAAGATTAACTTTAGGAGAAAACTTGGCAGACCACGGCGGATTGCAAGTTGCGTGGTATGCTTACAAAAATGCAACTAAAACTAACAAACTACCTGTTATAGAAGGCTTGACAGCCGACCAACGTTTTTTCTTGGCATATGCGGGAGTGTGGGCAAGCAATATAACTGAGCAAGCAATCCGAAATCAAACTAAATCGGACCCACATTCTTTGGGAAGATGGAGGGTCAATGGTGCTTTACCTCATATAGATATGTGGTATGATGCCTTTAATGTAAAACCTGGCGACAAAATGTATATTGCACCATCTGAACGTTTGAAGTTGTGGTAACATATTGAAAAATATATATTACTATTAGTCCTCGTTAGTAATCACAAAAGACTCCTAATGAGGACTAACTGTATTAAAAAATAAATAATATTTAAATTTCGGACTATTTGTTACGATATTAATGTAAAAATTATTAACTTTGCAACTTTAAAAATTTGATAAAAAACTAAAAAACGATGAATACATTTAATTTTCAAGGAACTTTTGCTTTTTTGAAAAGGCATGCAAAACTTTTGTGTATAGTCTTTTTCGGCTCAGGTATTGTTGCGGCATTACTTTCTTTACTTCTTCCAAATTATTATAAGAGTGAAGTTTTATTGTTGCCAAGTGAAGTCAATTCTGTATCAAAAGCGGTTTTGAATGAAGGTGATAAGCGCGATATATTTATGTTTGGTACAGAAAAGGAAAGCGAGCATATTTTGGAGATGTTATCCTCTTGGCAGATTATAGAAAAAGCCGTCATCAAATTCAATTTGAAGGAACATTACGGACTGAAAGACTCTCAAGTAGATAATGAAAAGATGGGCTTAAGGTTAAAAAGTAATATAAGAGTTAAGCGTTCAGATTACCTAGGTGCAAAATTACAGGTTTGGGACAAGGATCCTCAATACGCTTGTGATATTGCAAATTATATGGTACAAGAGTTGCAGGTATTAAGGTTTAAAATGAAACAAGCCAAAGCCGATAGTCTTATGCGTGCTTTGTCTATTAGTAGAGATAGTGTTAGAAATGATATAATTAGATTGACGGATTCTCTGCACTTATTACAGAAACAATATAAGTTGTATTATCCTTATTCTTATGCGGACCGTTTTGCACAACAACTTTCCAAAGAAGTAGCGATGGGAAATACTGCTGCTGTTGCAAGATTGGAAAATAAAATGGACGAAGTGAATGAAAAAAGTACTCTTATCGCAATGCTGTTGAATGATATAGAGAATAAAAGCAAAACTATGAGAACTTGGGATGAGCATTATCAACAAGCAGTTTTGGATTACAATAGTAATATTCCTGTCGACTTTGTTGTTCAGCAGGCAACCATATCTAGTAAAAAAGATAAGCCTAAAAGGAGTATAATAGTTATACTTGCAGCCCTTGCTTGTACACTTATCGCAGCAGAGGTGCTGGTTATCAAAGAGAAATACTTGTCGTAAAAGAATGAACACAGGCAAGACTGCTAAATATTCATCAAAAGACAAACTTATAATAACTGTCCTTTGTCTATTGTTTTTGATTATAGGAGCAATAGCGGTGGATTATAATTTCTATGCCTTTGCATTTATTCCTGTTGCAGTATTGGGAGTGCTACTTATTATGCTAAAATTCTATTATTCAGTATTTTTAGTTGCATTTCTTACACCTTTTTCTATACTATTTAGAAACGAGGTGTTTTCCATAGTAGTTCCTACTGAGCCGATATTGATTATCGTAATGTTTTTGTTTGTGTGGGAATGTTTTTTCAATAAAGATTATGACAAAAAAGCACTATACAACCCTATTTCCTTAATAATATTTATCAATTTGGCTTGGATACTTATTGCCTCTTTGTTTTCTTGGGATATTGTCGTGTCAATCAAATTTCTAATATCACGTTTTTGGTTCGTCATACCTTGCTATTTTATGATGGTGCCAATATTCAAAGATATAAAAACTATCCGTTGGTTTATTGCTTTGTATGGGTTCTCTCTAAGTGTTATAATCATTATTTGTTCACTAAAATTTGCATCCTATGGTTTTGACTTTGCAGAGATGAATCAAATTCCACAACCTTTTTATAATGACCATACGGCCTACGGAGCAGCAATAGGTTTGTTTATACCTATAACTTTGTTTTTCTTATTTGGGAACAAGGAGATATGCCCTAATTGGAAATACAGAGTCTTATTTATTTTTATAACTATTTGTCTTATAATTGGTTTTGTTCTTTCATATGCAAGAGCAACGTGGCTAAGTGTCATTGTAGCAGCAGGAGTATGGTTATTAGTATTATCTAAAATTAAATTCAAAACACTTGTAGTAATAGGTATTGTCATAGGTATTATGGGAATATTGTCATTTAATGCAATTATTCAAAGCTTGGAGTCAAACTCTCAAGATTCTTCTGGAAATTTATCAGAACATGTAACTTCTATGAGCAATATTTCTACAGACGCATCGAATACTGAAAGAATAAATAGATGGGCATGTGCAATAAGAATGTTTAAAGAAAGACCTATTACAGGTTGGGGTCCTGGCACTTATCAGTTTATTTATGGTAGGTATCAAGTTTTCTATCAAACTACAATAGTATCTACCAACGAAGGAACTTTGGGGAATGCACATAGTGAATACATTGGACCTTTGAGCGAACAGGGATTGATAGGTGGTTTGATAGTTATAGTTATGTTTGGGACTACTATATATATTGGCATTAAAACATATCGCAAAGCAAAAAACAAAACTATCGGGCAACTATCCTTGTTTCTAACTTTAAGCTTGATTACATATTACGCACATGGTTTTATGAATAATTTTCTAGATACTGACAAATTGTCAGTTCCGGTATGGGCAATGATAGCAATGGTATCATCTTTGTATATATATAGTGAAAAAGAA
>ONOZ01000245.1 GCA_900319595.1 uncultured Bacteroidales bacterium
ATATACGGGAGCCATAGATGAGTACTTTGATTATAAACTTGGTAAGTTGGAGTGGCGAACGGTGTCATTCGAAGAGGAGATTCTGGATACGCCCAACTATCAGGGTAATGCCGTGATGAACTATACAGAGGCAGAAGTGCCTTATACGCGTATCATTGAGCACAAGCATTTTGAAATGTTTGGTGAGGAAGTGTACAAATGTCCGAAAACGGTCATCAGTAGAGAGTACTCTACGGAGTACAAAGATGGCATGGAACCTTACTATACCGTGAACGACGACCGTAACAATACGCTTGCAGATCAATACCGTGAATTAGCAGCACAAGAGAAGAACGTAATATTTGGTGGTCGTTTAGCGGAATATAAGTATTATGATATGGCTCCTATAGTTGAGAAAGTTTTGAATATGATGTAATAGTCCAAAAGATTTTTTTGTTAATCATTGCTAAGAATAGTGTTTGTATGGATAAGTATTATTTAAAATTAGTATATACTTGCAAGTATTCTGCGGGTAAAGCAAGAGAAGATTGTGACACAATATTGGAACGAAATGGGTATAATCCAATATTGTTGGGGAGTCGAATAGGAATAAATATATTATCTCCGTTGTTGAAATTTGTGTCTGTTTGTACTCTGTTCTTCAGAATACCAAAGAATAGTATTTTGTTCATTCAAATACCTGCATATAATAAGTTGAGCATGGTAATTTATAAAATTGCTGTATTAAGGACAAAACGAATACAGGTTTTAATACATGATCTTGTGTCAATAAGAATTTTATCAGAAAAAGATCTACAAGAAGAAAATTTTATATTTTATCACTCAGAAATCATTATAGTCCATACTCAAAAAATGAAAGAACTACTTGTATGTAGGGGTATTAGTGCAGATAAAATTAGAATTTTGACAGCATTCGACTATTTGTCGGATTATCAGAACAACGAGCATAGGAGCTTGTCAAATAGGATAACATTTGCAGGGAATTTATCAAAATCTCCTTTTATATCCTTATTGTCAAGGCATCCTGATCTACACTTTTCGCTTTACGGAATTTTATCAAAAAGTGTTACACTATCATCGAATATTGAGTATGAAGGGAAATTTATATCTAATGATGTTCGTCATATAAAAGGAGACTGGGGGTTGGTTTGGGATGGAGATTCAGACGAGAAATGCAATGGCCTCTCTGGTGAATATCTCAAATATATAGCATCGCATAAGCTCTCTCTCTATATTGCTGCAGAGATGCCAATCATAGTATGGTCAGAATCAGCAATGTGCTCATTTGTTATTTCCAATAATCTAGGCATCTCTGTTTGTGCTATTTCTGATATCAAAGGTGCCATAGAAAGGCTAACATATTCTGATTATGAAAGAATGCTTAAGGCATTGAGACATTTTTCGCCCTTAGTGCGAAAAGGGTATATGTTTTCTAGTATATTAGGTAAATTGAACTGATAATCAAAAAATGAAATCTATTGCATTTGTTATACCATATTTCGGGAAATTCCCTAATTATTTTAGCTTATGGCTTCAGTCATGCAGGAACAATCCAACCATAGACTGGTTATTATTTACAGATAGTAACGAAAAATATGATTATCCTAAAAATGTGAAAGTTACACTGATACAATTTGGGGAACTTCGTGATAAGATTCAAAACCTATTTGATTTTGAAATCTCTTTATTGAAACCATATAAGTTATGTGACTTTAGACCTTCATATGGTGAAATATTTAAAGAACAATTAGTAGGATATGATTATTGGGGCTTTTGCGATATTGATTTGATCTGGGGGGATTTAAGGAAATTTTTAACGGATGATTTATTAAATAATGACCGCGTCGGATTTAATGGACATTGTACCATCATAAAAAATACAGAGGAATTAAGAAATCTGTATAAACAGAATGTTGAAAGTGTTCCAAATTATCGATGGGTGTTTTCGTCTCCGATGTCATTCTGTTTCGATGAAGGTCATGCTTTCAACAAGTATTTTCATATATATGGATATTCTATAGTTTCTATACCAAGGGTCTTTGATGTGCGAATAAAGAATAAAGGTTTTCTTCCAGCTAAGAAACTTTCACAAAATGTAAGTCTTAGTCCCTCTGCCTTTGAGTATAAAGGAGGAGAATTAAGATGCTATTATCTGTCAGAGAGTCTCCATGAAGCATCGGAAGAAATATCATATTTACATTTGCAAAAGCGAAGTATGAATATGCATGTGCTAAATTATTCGGATTCGTTTACTATTATCCCTAATTCTTTTGAGGCTTATGAAAGCAAAATGGAATGCGCTTATCAGAACAAATTGAGGGGGGTGAGATTTTGGTATTGGAAGTATTTGACGAAATACTGGTACGAAGAAATTTTAGGTATTCACAGATTTTATCATTATAAGTATCCGTGGTTGAGTAAACTAATGGAAAGTGTTTTCGCTTTAAAATAGTTACTATGAGAATCCTCTTTTTTGGTCCAATTGCAAAACCAGGAAAACCTGCAGGTGGTGGGTTTGAGGCAGCGAACCGCAAGAACATTGATGTACTTCGCC
>ONOZ01000242.1 GCA_900319595.1 uncultured Bacteroidales bacterium
ATTTATATACTAAATATGTATTTACAAAAATCAATAATAATTGTTTAATTTTATAATTGTAAAAAGATATGCAACAGAGAATAATTCAAATAATGAAAAATTATGGTTTAACTGCTGGACAATTTGCCGAAAAACTCGGGGTGCAACCATCTAATATCTCCCACATTTTGGCGGGTAGGAATAAACCGTCTTTGGATTTCGTATCTAGGATTTTGATAGTATTCCCAGAAATTGATTATCAATGGTTAATATTCGGAAAAGGAGCAATGCTCCAAATAAATAATGAGTTCGAGAAATTAGAAATCAATAACACCAACAACGACTATACAAATAAAACATATAATAATACTAAAAAAGAAGGAGGGGATGACGAATTAATCAAATCAACAATAGAACCCGAGGAATCAGAAATAGATTTATTCCATCTTAATCCACAGGAGGCAAAAAAAATTGATACCTCCCCTCTCCTACCCTCCGAGCACAATGACACTACAGCACAAATTCACACAAACGAGATGCAACAAAATAAGGTTAATAAGGAATTAAAGGCTAAAACAGAAAACCATAATAGTCGTACAAAAGTAATAAATAAAATAATCATATTATTCAATGACGGCTCATATGAGGAAAGATAACTTTGACAAATTGGACTCCAGCCTCTTATAAGCTTACTCAGTATAAATGGCACTATGCAATTGCTCTAATACTAATAACTAGTGTATGGTACTGTAATGAATATTGCATCTATAACAAAATGTATCTACCTAAAATATAATATTTTATAAAAAGTGTTGATAACTTTTTTGAATATTTTGTACCTCATACGAGAAAAATTATATACCTTTGCAGAAGTTATGAAAGAGTATAAGGAAATATCAAATAATGAAGCAAAGAGAAGTTGTAAAAGAAATGAAGATAACTCTCCAAGTGGAATTATTTTTTTATTAAATGCGGTTTTCTTTTATTGAAGCCGCTTTATTTTTGATATGAAAAAATATGATTGCATATAAAGAAAATATTCACAAGCATTATTTTTTTTACATCAAGAAAAAAAATATTAATCACTGGAAATAATTAAAACGAACAAATATATAATAAAATAAGTAGAATCATGACAAATCTTAAAGACAAAAATTTAATCTCCATCACGGATTATAGCAAAGAGGATTATATAACCGTTTTGGATTTGGCTGAAAAATTTGAAAAAAATCCAAATCAGCCAATTTTGAATGATAAAGTTGTCGGCTCATTGTTTTTTGAACCTTCAACGCGTACTCGTTTGAGTTTTGAAACTGCAGCAAACCGTTTAGGAGCAAGAGTAATTGGTTTTTCAAATCCCTCTGCTACTTCACTGCAAAAGGGAGAGAGTTTGCACGATACAATAAAAATGGTATCTTCTTACACAGATATTATTGTAATGCGGCATCATAAGGACGGGGCATCGCGTTATGCTGCAGAAGTTTCACCAGTTCCTTTAATCAATGCAGGCGATGGTGCCAATCAACATCCAACTCAATGTATGTTGGACTTGTATTCAATTCGCAAGACGCAGGGAACTTTGGATAATTTGAAAATTGCTATGGTTGGCGACTTGAAATATGGTCGTACAGTACATTCTTTAGTCCAAGCTATGAGTAACTTCAATGCAGAATTCCATTTCGTATCGCCTAAATCATTGGCTATGCCTGACCATGTGAAAGATTATGCTCGCAATGCTGGATTGAAGTGTTTTGAATACGACAAGCTGGAAGACGTTGTACCTTTTGCAGATATTATTTATATGACTCGTATTCAAAAGGAAAGATTCCCAGACCAGTTAGAGTACGAAAAAGTTAAAAATGCCTATATTATGACAGCTGATACGCTGAAAGGTTGCAAAGACAATATGAAAGTTTTGCACCCATTGCCAAGAGTAAATGAGATTGCTATGGATGTAGATAAAACTCCGTATGCTTACTATTTTGAACAAGCACAAAACGGAATGTATGTACGTCAAGCGTTGATTGCCTCTATACTTGGTTACACAAATATGGTAAAATAAATATTAAAGAATAGGAGATAAAGTCATGACAACTAATAATAAAGAACTTGTAGTTGAAAAAATAGATAACGGTACGGTAATTGATCATATTCCAGCCGAAAGGGTCTTTAAGATTGTTAGTATATTAGGATTAGATAAGTATGAAGACGAAATTCTAATCGGTACTAATCTTTGTAGCAAAAAATATGGCAAAAAGGGTATTTTGAAAATCAAAAACAAATACTTCAATCAAGAAGAAATTGACAAAATTGCCATCGTTGCTCCTACTGCCACGATAATCATTATTAAAGATTACGAAGTTGTAGAAAAAAAGCATGTGGAAGTTCCAGAGCGTATTCATAAAATTGTCAAATGTATCAACCCTAATTGCATAACTAATGTAGAGGAGATTGATACTAATTTTGACGTTGTGAATAAGGAACCTATCCGTATCCAATGTCATTATTGCGAAAAGACAATGGAAGAGATACAATTCCAAGATTGAGAAAGTTACTCTTATTTATAATAGAGTAAGTATAAAAACAACAAGAGGTTATGGTAAAAATAGAAAACCTCTTGTTGTTATTTTCTAAACTTGTAAACTAATTTGTTTATAAAGAATTTTGTATGTTTGTTTATATATGCAAAAGAGTGCGGGCATTTGCCAAAGCCTCAGCGGTAACAGTGTCGCCAGATAGCATTTTTGCCAATTCTTCAATTCTTTGTTGCTTATCAAGTTCAGCAATATTGCTTTGTGTTTCCTCGTCTGTTGTTTGTTTAAAAACTTTATAATGATTATCCGACTTTGCTGCCATTTGTGCTAAATGTGTTATAGTTATAACTTGATGATTTTCAGATATTGCTCGCATAATATCTGCTACTTTGGAGGCAATATCCCCACTTATGCCAGTGTCAATCTCATCAAAAACTAATGTAATGCCCATGCTGTCATCTGAAATGTTAGAACGTCTTTTTGCCATAACGGTTTTTATTGCTAACATCAACCTTGACAATTCTCCTCCCGATATAACGTTGGACAAATCTTTTAGATTGTTTTCTTTTGTTTTATTTGCATTGAATAAAAACCTTACTTTATCTTTGCCATTATTAGTAAAATTGTCTATAGGTGTTATTTCTATTTGCAACACAGCGTCTTTCATTGCCATCATATCTAACAAAGGTTTGACTTCTTTGCTCAGTATTTTACCAACATTATCTCGTTGTGAAGTCAAATTACTTGCTAATTTTTCTAAACGTTTAAAAGATTGTGTCTTTTGCAATTGCAATTTTTTTAATTCCTCGTCAATTTTATCAACATCATATAATTTGTTTTGCAAATCATCTTTAATGGCAAGTAATTCTGTTATGTTTTTAACGTTATGCTTTTTCTCCAAAGCAAAGATAAGGTTCAATCTATCAGAAAGTTCTGCTAATTTGCCCTCGTCAAAATCCAAATTTTCATTAAATGAAGATAATTCCTCATAAATATCTTTTAGTTCGATACTTGCAGACTCTAATCGATTATATAACTCCGCCAATTCCTTATTATGTGAGGCAATACGGTTTAATCTGTAACTTGTTTCGTTCAAAAGCCCTAAAATATTATTGCCTTGTTCATTATCTAAGTTTTTAAGCGATTGTGAAATATTTTCTTTTATATTCTCGGCATTAGTTGCAAATTCTAACATTCTACTTTTTTCTTCCTGCTCACCCTCTTGCAAATTTGCTTGCTCTAATTCCTCAAATAAAAATGTGTTATACGATTTCTCTTTAACTAATTGATTTTGTTGATATTCTAACTCTTTAATTTGTTTTTCTGTCGTACGATAGAGATTAAATTCTTTTTGATAAGAGTCTATTATTTCCTTGTTGTCTATTAGTGAGTCCAATATAGAAAGTTGAAAGTCATTATTTTTCAATTTTATAGTTGCACTTTGTGAGTGTATGTCTATCAAAAAGTCAGCAAACAACTTCATAACAGACAGTTGTACTGGAGTATCATTGATAAATGCACGCGATTTGCCATTAGGAGTTATCTCTCGACGAAAAACACTTTGAGTTTCAAAATCCAAATCATTATCATCAAAAACACTTTTCTTGTCCGCACAAACAGAAAATGTTGCCTCAACAATGCATTTTTTGTTTTTATCAAAAAGTACCTGAGTATCAGCCCGTCCTCCTAATACTAAAGCCAACGCACCTAGCATAATACTTTTGCCAGCACCTGTTTCGCCCGTAATAGAAGAGAAACCGCTATGAAAAGTTATGTTACTTGAACGAATAAGTGCGTAATTCTCAATTTTTAATGATAATAGCATTTTTTCTTTATATAGTTTGTCTGTACTTTCTATTGTTATTAGTTAGTTTATTTAATTTCTTGTCGCAGCATTGACTTTCCTTCCAAATAAGCCTCCAAAATATCACCTTTTTGTATAGTACCTACCCCCTTTGGTGTGCCTGTAAAAATCAAATCTCCTGTTTTTAGGGTTATGAATTGGGAAATATACGCAATAATCTCATCTACAGTGTGAAGCATATAAGAAGTATTGCCATTTTGTACAAGTTCGCCATTTTTTAATAAAGTAAAATCTATATTTTGTATATCTTTATTCAAATCTTTCAATGACACAAACTCACTAACCGGAGCAGAATAATCAAAACCTTTCGCAAGAGTCCAAGGAAGTCCCTTTGCTTTATATTTACTTTGAATATCACGTAATGTATAATCTATTCCTAACGCAATCTGTGAGTAATAATCCTTTGCGTATTCAATAGGAATACATTTTCCTATCTTATCAATTTTTACAACTACCTCGCATTCATAATGAATTTCAGAAGAAAAGTCTGGATAATAGAAATTCTCCTCTCCTTTTGTTAGCGAAGTGTCTGGTTTTAAGAAAAAGACTATATCCTCTGGCACTTCGTTATTCAACTCTCTAATATGCTCGGAGTAATTCCTACCAATACACAAAATTTTCATAATCTTATAATTTTGTTAATTCGTATATTTGTTTGATTATTCGTTTTGTAGATAATGGAAAATCAGATTTCATCATCCAATCGTAATAAGATGGTTCTGTTTTAAAAACATCTGCAACAGCCTTACCTTTGTGTTTCCCGAAATTGATGCAAGGTATCAAATTATCGTTGTAATAGATATGTCCAACCAAATCTGCCCAATTATTTGCCTTAGAAAAAACAGATAGTGCATGCATATCATTTTTTACAGGTTTAGATATTGTACCCTCGTGGTCTTTATAATCTGCATCTTTATACATATCCAATTGTGCTTTCAAGACTTCCAGTGTTGCTTTAGTGTCTCCGTTTGCAGAATGTGCATTTTCCAAATCCTTATGACAATAGAATTTATAGGCAGCAATCAATGTACGTTGTTCCATCTTGTGAAAAATATTCTGCACATCTACAAGATTTCTCCCATTCAAGTCAAAATCTATACCATTACGTAAGAATTCTTCCACAAGTAGAGGTATATCAAATTTATTAGAATTATAGCCTGCCAAATCGCTATCACCAATGAAATCTATTATCTCTTGTGCAATTTCTTTAAATGTAGGACTCATAGCAACATCAACATCTGTTATACCTGTCAGGCGAGAACTTTCTTCTGGTATATGCATACCCGGATTAACTAATTGTGTATATTCTATTTCACTCCCATCAGGCATAACCTTTATCATTCCTATTTGGACAATACGGTCTTTGCCAACATTAATACCGGTTGTTTCTAAATCAAAAAATACTATTGGTTTTATTAAATTCAGTTCCATATTTAATAGTATATTATAAAAATTGATTAATCACTCTGATTATTAAAATATTATGCGATATTGTCAAATTTTTCTCGGTGGTTGTTGAACTCTATTTTACAATATCTACAAGTTCAATGGTAAATAGTAGTGGAGAGTATGGTTTTATTTCGCCAAGGTCTCTATCTCTATATGCCAATTCACTTGGTATCAAAACGATGGCTTTTCCTCCTTTATTTAATTGCTTTGCTGCAATCTCAAAACCTGGAATCATTTGCCTCTTGCCAATAGTAAATTCCAAAGGTTCGTATTTGCGAGCAGAATTATATTTGTTATGTTGTTTCGCAACCGTCTCAATAGAGGTATCAAATACCGTGCCATCAAGCAATTGTCCCGTATAATTTATTTTGACTTTATCACCATCTTTTGCTTTTGAACCTTTTCCGCTTTGTAGATGTTTTACAAAAATACCATCTACACTTTTGCGACTCCAATCATTATTTTTAATATAATCTGCTATCAACGAGGCTTCTATGTCTTTTAAAGAATCTGCTTTCAGACGAGCCAAGTTTCTTTGTTCCTGTTCTTGTCGTTGAAGTTCTGCAATGGTAGTTATAGAATCTACACTAACACGATAGAATACATAATCTACTTTCAAATCCTTTGATATGCCTGTAGGATACTTTGCCATTGTGTCTTTTGAAAACGCAAACATTGTCGTTTCTCCTTGGTGCATTAGTTTAAGACCATCAATCAAATCACCTTTAAACATATTGTTCTGTTGAGTTACAGGGAATAGTGGTTGAGCTGGGTTTCTCATTCCATCAAAGATAAGTGTATCTCCGTAATAAACAGCAAAGCGTCCAATTACCACGTCCCCTTCTTTTAATCTTTGTCCCTCTGGATTCGCTTTCTCTATTTTGTACATAACACCATTGTTACTGATCGCAAAATCCTCTATTTTATTTTGTGCGTTAAGCATCATAATTGAACTTATACACAATGTTAGTAAAATGTTTTTTTTCATCGCTTTATCTATTTTTATTAAAGTTATTTATCTTATATAATTTTCTATTTTCGTTAGCCAAATTTCAAATACTAATGGTGTGTAAGGTGGAATTTTTCCAAATCCATAGTCCCCATATGCCAAATATGATGGAATTATTAAGATTGCTTGTCCTCCCTCTTTCATATATGAAACTCCTTCGCTCCAACCAGCAATCAAAGCATCATCGCCAAGCATAAAACTAAATGGGATATAGCGTCGTTGAGCAGAGAATATTCCTCCCTTTCGTGCAATATCTTCTTTATTGGTATCGTATAGATTGCCAGCAGTATCTGTCACTGCATAATATACAGATACCAGGTTTCCATATTCTGCATTTTTACCAGCACCTTCTTTGATAGACAAAAAGAAAAGACCACTTTCTTTTTTTTCTGCCCTTGCAAAATGCTCTAAAACGTATTCTGTAAGCATTTCGTTTTCTGAAAGCATTCTTTGTTGAATCTCATTTTCATGTCCGCTTACATCCTGTCTAGAAATTATTTGCGATACAGTTAGATAGATATGTATTTTGTCTTCTTTTTTTACTTCTATATTTTTTGTGTATTGTGCAACACTATCGGCCGGCACGACGATTATGGCAGAATCTGCAATATGCAAAGTTGAAAGAAACTCATCAATAGAACCTTGCTCTGATTTGCCTACAACAAAGAGTCTTTCGGGCGAACCATAAGAAGAATAAATCAAAGTCTTATTATTTAATAATATTTTCATTTCACCAAAAATAACATCTCCCTCTGTAGCCTTTGGACTAGTGTTATGTTTAGTGCAACGCTTAAATGCAAAGCCAAGTTCATTTTCCTGCAAACCTGATATATCATTGCAACTTAAAATCGTAACTAAGCACAAAATCAATATAATATGAATAACCTTTATTTTCATACCTATTTTACATCCTTTATTTCTATTACATATATTAATGTATTGTCAGATGACACTTTTTCTCCATCGTCTGAAATTATAAACGATAGATTGGATGGAATAATTATTCGTGCCTGTGAATTTTTCTTCAAATTTTTTACAGCTGAAAACAAACCAAATGGGATGTTTGTATCACCTTGCACATTAAAAGTATCTTGTTGTGTATCCGGATAGCCATAACGTTGCCCATTTAATAGGTAACAATCATAACTAATAGACACAATACTACTATCAGTTATTATCTTACCATCACCTTGCTTTGTTACCTGAATATAAACCCCATGTTTTTCTTCCATATTCCATCCTCTACGCTCGATATATGAAAGTATATTTTCCTTTTCCTTTAAGTTTATTATTTCATTTGCTTTGGTAAAAGATTTTTCTATATTTTTATATTGCTCTTTAGCCAAACTCTCTTGTTGATTCTGTCCAACAGCAAAATCTTCATTGTAAGTCTTGGAACAACCAACAATCATAAATAATAATATTGTCATATAAAAAATCTTTTCCATTACTTTATGCTAATCTTTGACTACAAACTGTTGATGCTGTATTTGATATGTTATTTTTTTTACAACTTCGTCCATAGAAAGATAACTCTTTCCTCCAGCAGCCATTACATGCCCTCCGCCACTCCAATACTTACGTGCAAATTTATTGACATCAATACTTTCGTCTTTACTCCTAAATGACAATCTAATCTTTTTATCTCTTTCGCTTATCAATGCACAAAAATCAACTCCTTCCAGCTTCAAACAATAATTAACAACACCTTCTAAATCACCGGGTTGATAATTATATCTATTTAATTCCGACAAGGAAAGATAGATAAAAGCTGCTCTCTGTTTGTCAAAAACTCGTAATTTGTTACTTATTGCATATCCTAAAAGTAACAATCTGTCTTTAGAATATGTATCAAATATTTTTTGATTTATCTTGTTCGCCTGTATTCCACTTTTTAATAGATTTGCAATAACTCCATATAGTTCAGGATTGTTGCAAGAAAAACTCAAAGAGCCTGTATCTGTCATTATACCTGCATATAACGACGTTGAAATGTCTTGAGGAAAAATCTTTTTCTTACTTAGCCTATACAACACATTCCAAACGACTTCGCAAGTAGAGGATGCCTCTGGATAGGAGAAGTTTATATCATATTGCGAAGGAGTAACGTGATGGTCAATTAGGACTTTTTTACAATTTATTTCGTTAAGAACTTTTTCTAGATTATCTCCTGCACGATGATTCTCATTCATATCTGCAATAACAAGTAAGCCCGTTTCTTGTAATCGTTTTTTCGCTTTTTTAAACTCAAGTTCAGCTACCGTATAATCAACATTTTCTAATAAAAATTCAATACTATGAGGGACATTATTAGGTATTATAATATGAACATCTTTCATTATCAAACGAAAATAGCGAAGTAACGCTGTAGTTGAGCCTATCGCATCACCATCAGGATTATAATGAGTAATTATTGTAATATTCTCATTCTCTTTTATATAATCTTGGAATTTTAGTATATCTTTTGTTTTAAATTTCATCTGTTTTACTTTAAAAATGATGTGCAAAGGTAATAAAAAATATTGTAAAAATAGATACAAAACTAAAAATATTATAGAATTCTATTCAATTTGTGTTTTTTATAATCGTAAAATCAATAAACTCAATGAGACTTATTCGGCATAATACATATTATATAATAGGTCTATGTCTCTTTTTATGCTAATATAGGATTCAAATGAAGTTATGCTGTGTCTATTATAATAGCATGCACAACTTTATGCTTGTAGAACACCTATAAAGTTACAATATTTAGTAAGTGTCCTACTCCATACTTTCTAAAAAAAATCATACATCAAAAGCCTGTCCAAGTTTGACGCCAGAATGTTCTTGCCAATTCGTCCCACTTTACTATTGTTGCACCAAAGAAATCTGCAACATAACCATTCAATATATTCTCCGCCTGCTTTTTATCTTCTAACATAACATCCTGATAATTATTCTCTATCCAAGACAATTCTCTAAAACCTTTATCTATAAAATAATCTCTTGCGGGTTCTAATATCTTACGATATATTCCCCAGCGTACAGTTGCTAAACGATTTGCTTTGCGATAGTGCCACAGTGCAGCATCTTCTCTATCTGAATGTTGTCCACATATTTTGAGCATTTGTGGCAACTCTGTGGTACCACAAAAAATAGGGAAACGAGGACTCTCTCCTGGATTATCCAAGGCGATCCATGCAATACCACCTATTTCATCGGGCAACCAATTACGTAATTGTATAACAGTAGAATAAGCACACCATGGAACACTAACTGTTCTAATATTCTGCATAGTAGAGTCGCCCATAGCATAATACATATTTATTTCATCTGGTCTCATCCAAGGATTAGAAAATGGAGAAACAATACTATCAGGCTCGTTTTCTACCAAATTTCCATCTTTATCCTTACGCTTAGGATTAGGAATCAAATGCCTACCACTTAGATTCTTATCCGTACCTTCATAATAAGAACCCAACAATTGCATAACATCTTTAGCCGATACTTTCTTGTCAGGTTTTACACTTAAAGGCAAATTCTCTACTGTATCACTCAAATGTAATGACGGAGCCAACGTATTCATTATAAAATATTCGCGTATGCTATAATTTTTCTTTTCTCCCAAGTAATTGCCTCCTGAAAAAACTTTCCAAAAACAAAATTCATCCTTACCGTCCCAAAGTTTTAATTTCTTTGCAACATTAAATATATTATCGGAATAAAGACACATACTTTTATCTCGTGATAATGTTGAAATGCGAGATATATTTGCACTTACGCTAACTTCGTCATCTGGAATGCGACATGCTGCCCATACTCCTCCAATCTTTTCCTTTCCTTCCCCAAATATTTCAATAATCCAAACTTCATTCTTATCTGCAATAGTTAAACATTCTCCAGCATCTCCATAACCATATTTCTTTATTAAATCTCCGATCGATAATATCGCCTCTTTTGCCGTTGTGCATCTTTCTAATACTACGCGTTGTAATTCTTCAATTTTAAACATACCCTTAGGATTGATTAAGGTATCTCTGCCAGAAATTGTAGTTTCACCAATACCTAATTGTTTTTCATTTAAGCATGGATAAGCAGTATCTAAGAATCTAAATGTATGTTTAACCTGAGGAATTTTTCCTTTTATATACATTTTTGTAGAATCAGTTGGTGTTTGCGTATGCATTCTTCCATCAAATATTGTAGTACTGTCATTGTCTTTCCAATCTCTTGACGGCACAATATTCATCCACGTTCTATACCAAGAATCACAAGTATGGGAAGTTATTACACTACCATCTGTTGATGCATTTTTACCAACCATAATACTTGTACAAGACAACGGAGTATTGATCCCCTCCTTGTATTCATATATTTGTGAATTAGCAGTAAAAGTAAAACTACCAACTAATGCACAAAACAATATTCGTTTCATTATATTCATATTACATTCTCAATATTTTTACTAAAATTAAATTCTATTTATTCCTGCAAAGATACAAAAAAATTTAAATATAAGATACAGAAAATGCAAAAATTGATACAAACTAGAAAATATATTTGTATTTTGGATTGTAGTATATATTTTTTTTGTATATTTGCAAATCATAAAAAAATAAATTAAAAATTTAACGCAAATAATAAAACCATATAAGGTTATATGAAAGGAAATAAAACTCTCACCGTAATATACGTACTTGTAGTTTTTCTATTTATGAGCTGTTATTCTAATAAAGAAGATATTGACAAAGTAGAGAAAACTATAACGATATTCTATAAGGGCATAAACAAAAGTGATTTTAAAATGATGGAATCTGTTGCAAGTGATAATATGCAAAAAGAAATGAAACATATTATGAATATTGGGAATAGTTTTATTAAATTAAAAAAAATAGTTATCAAAGATATTGAAATAAATCATTTTACAGCAATAGCAACAGTTGAAACTACTGACATATTTGGCAATGTAGTTTTATGTTCTTGGGATTTAATAAAAATTAGTGAAGTATGGAAAATGAATAGTTTTAATTTCTCGGATTCTCAAAATATAACCCAAACGGACAAAATAGAGGAAGAACATATTGTTTTACAAGATGTCATAATCAAAAACTCAAATAACGAAACCATAATCGAAACAGTACCACAAAATGATAATAATTAGAAAAATATTATATATAATAAATATTATATGTGCATTAGGTTTAATGCTCACGTATATACCTGCATTCATAAGTCAAGACATCTTTACAAAAGTTTCTCTTTTAGGTTATTTGTATCCTCTTTTATTGGTAACGAATTGTGTATTTGTTATAATTTGGATATTTTTAAAACCACGTCATATTTTACTTCCGTTAATTGCCATCATAATTCGATTTGATTATATCACAAGATTAGTCAATATTAACTCATACGATGAAGGAGGAGTATTGAAAGTATTGACATATAACGTACATGACTTTGTACATGGTAACGAAAACGACAATTTTTTAGGTACTGTTACTCTACAAGATTCCATTTTACATTATATATCCAATTCACAGGCACACATATTGTGTTTACAAGATTATGATGTCAATATAACATGGGAAAAAGGCTTTCACAAATTCCTAACAGACTCGTTAGGATACACTCATTTCTACTTCTATTATATTGGAGACGAATATGTTTCAAATTGTTGCATATATTCTAAATTTCCAATCACAGACGCCGGTAGTGCCATGGAAAATGATTCAAAAAGACACTATTTACTTTATAGCGATATAAGAACTCCTTGGCAGACAGTTAGGATATATAATTTTCATTTAATATCTTATATGCTCGGCGACAAAGAAAAAAGTGCTTATAAATCAATACTGAACGGCAATATTACAAATGAGGCGTCCAAAAGTTTAATATCAAAAATTACAACCGCAAACAAAATTAGAGCAAAACAGATAAAACAAATTATTCCAGAAATAGAAAAACAGCAAAAACCTGTTATTGTTTGTGGCGACTTCAATGACCATCCTTTTTCTAATACCTATCATCGTTTCAGCAAGATTCTGTCAGATAGTTTCACAAAAAAAGGTAATGGGATAGGCAAAACATATAATGGGATATTCCCTGCCTATCGTATCGACTATATTTGGTATGACAAATCTCGTTTAGAATGTATCAATTACAAATGCGACTATAAAGATTTCTCAGACCATTATCCTGTAACAGCAACATTTAACATTAAAAAACAATGACAAAAAAAGAACGCTATACTTTGACTTTGCAGTATTTAAATGAAATGTATCCGGATGCACAAACTGAACTACATTATACGGATAGTTTTCAGTTATTGGTGGCTGTAATTCTTTCGGCTCAGTGTACAGACAAACGAGTTAATATGATAACGCCACATTTATTTTCAAAATTTCCAACTTGTCAAGCAATGGCTAATGCAAAAGTAGAAGATGTATTTAAATGTATAAAATCTATCTCCTACCCGAACTCAAAAGCAAGATATTTAGTAACATGTGCCAAACAATTAATAGAAAAATTTAATGCACAAATTCCCTCTGATACTCAACAATTACAAACACTTGCAGGAGTAGGTCGAAAAACAGCTAATGTTGTAGCATCTGTTGTATTTCATCAAAATAAAATGCCGGTAGATACACATGTTCATAGAGTGTCTAAAAGAATTGGTCTGACAACAAACGCAAAAACTGTACGAAATACAGAAGATGAACTAATGAACAATCTAAAAAATAACGACATAGCCCTTGTTCATCATCAATTGATACTATTGGGTAGATACATTTGCCAAGCAAGAAAACCAAAATGTAATGAATGCAAATTGACTTTATGTTGTAAATATTTTGTAACTTTGCAAAATAGAAACAATAACGTAAAATAAATATAAATATTAAACGTTTAGTAAATTAGAAATAACAATAAAAAAATCAAAACAAGATGAAAAAATTAATCTTAACGTTAATGGCTATGACATTAGTAGCAATGGCTTTCAGCTCTTGTAAATCTCGTTCTTGCGATGCTTACAAATCTTCTCATTATTATCAAAGAGAGATTTTGAGATAATAAAAAAATATTCAAGAGTGTTGTAAATATTATGAAAATTGCTGTTGTAGGGACAGGATATGTTGGCTTGGTATCTGGAACTTGCTTTGCAGAAATGGGTGTTGATGTTACTTGTGTAGATATTGATAAAAATAAAATTAAAAAACTACAAAGTGGAATCATTCCCATATACGAACCCGGTTTAGAGGATATGGTAAAGCGCAATATGAAAGAAAATCGTTTGCATTTTACAACAAATCTATCCGAAGTAATCAATGACGTAGAATTGGTGTTTTCTGCTGTTGGGACACCTCCTGACGAGGACGGTAGTGCGGATTTACAGTATGTGCTAAGTGTCGCCAAACAATTTGGACAAACAATTACAAAGTATAATGTTTTAGTTACCAAATCTACCGTACCTGTTGGTACAGCAAATAACGTGAAAGAGGTAATACAACAAGAATTAAACAAAAGAAATATAGAAATTGCTTTTGATGTAGCCTCTAATCCTGAATTTTTAAAAGAAGGTGCTGCTATAAAAGATTTCATGTCTCCAGACAGAGTTGTAGTTGGCGTGGAGAGTGAGCGAGCAAAAGAGTTGATGACTAAGATTTACAGACCATTTCTACTAAATAATTTTAGAGTAATTTTTACTGATATTCCTTCTGCCGAAATGATTAAATATGCTTCTAATAGCATGTTGGCAACAAGAATAAGTTTTATGAACGATATAGCCAATTTATGCGAAATTGTAGGTGCAGATGTCAATATGGTGAGAAAGGGTGTTGGCTCAGATTCTCGTATAGGCAATAAATTCTTATATCCTGGTTGCGGCTATGGAGGTTCCTGTTTTCCAAAAGATGTTCAAGCACTTATAAAAACAGCACAACGACACGGATATCAAATGAGAGTTTTGCAAGCGGTAGAATCTGTAAATGAATCACAAAAAAAAGTTTTATTTGACAAGTTACGAAAGCACTACAATAACAATTTAAAGAATAAAACTGTAACGTTATGGGGATTAAGTTTCAAGCCTGAAACTGATGATATGCGACAAGCGACTTCTTTGGTGATAATGGATTTATTATTGCAAGCAGGTTGCAAAATAAATGTATATGACCCTATTGCAATGGAGGAATGTAAACGAATAATGGGCAATAAAGTACATTATGCTAATGATATGTACGACGCTTTAGACAATTCAGATGCTTTATTATTACTTACCGAATGGAAACAATTTAGAATGCCATCTTGGAGCGTTGTCAAAAAACTAATGAATAAAGCAGTTGTATTTGACGGAAGAAATATTTACGATGCTAAAGAATTGAAAGAAAATAATATAGTGTATTATTGTATAGGTAGATAGTTATATAAAGTTGTGGAAAATTGTAGAATAAAAACAATATTGTTACCATGTTATTTTAGTATGCACAGCAATCTATCTGATGCACAAGTTCAATTATGTAGCAATAGATATGTAAAGGATGAATGCAAAACAACACATACAATAAACTTAAATATTGGGTACAATGGCATATATAAAAATGAGAATAACTTTTTTGGAAAAATCAATGCCATATCTATCGGGCTTTCATACGAATTTCAAAAACGTAATTTATGGTCTGTAAAATTTAAATACACTAATTTCGGATTTGCAGCAAATACACAGACGGATATAACTAATACTTATTCATTTGAAAAATCTACAACCAATGATTCATTATCTCAACAACATTTATTATCAGTCGCCATTGGTCTTATGAATTATATTGCAAATAATCAATCTGTACTAATGGCTCTTAGTGATGGGATGCTTGGGAAAATGGGGAACCAAAATGCCACAATTATGCATTATGAAGAAGGTGAATTAAAAGAAATTAAGGAAACTTACTCCAACTCCACTTATGACGTATGCGTAGGCTCGGAGGCAATGTATGAATATCATATAAAGTACAAACCTGTTTATCGGAACAGAACTTTATGGTGGTTATATGATGGATAACGAAAAAGTAATACATAGTTTGAGTAGTGTGGTAGGAAGGAAATTTATAAAAAAGAAAATTATATATTTAATTCTACTTACACGCTTTTATAACGTGTGCAAATAAAATTTATTAATTAATAATAAAAATAGATAATTATGTTATTTCTACAAGCAACAGCAGCAGGTGATCCAAATAACTTAGTGAATTCTGTAATCAATTGGTTCACTCAAAACGGATTAGATGCCGTAAAAAAGATTGTTATAGGCCTATTAATATTGTATATAGGCTTTAAAGTCATCAAGCTAATTAGGAAAAGATTAGCAAAAGCCTTTGAGAAACGAGGTCTTGATGCTACATTAAGACCTATAATTACTTCTATCGTATCAATATCATTAAAAGTAATGCTTATTATTGCTGTCATCGGTTATATAGGTATTCCTATGAGTTCATTCATAGCCTTGTTGGGTGCTGCAGGTTTGGCAGTTGGTATGGCATTGAGCGGAACAATACAAAATGTTGCTGGAGGAATCATTATTTTGATTTTCCGCCCATTTAAACTTGGCGATTACATCTCAACACAAGGATTAGAGGGATTTGTGGAAAGCATCAAAATATTCTCGACTGTCATACGAACTTGGGATAATAAATTGATAACCTTACCCAACGGAACACTGTCTGGAGGAAACGTAACAAACTATTCTACAATGGAGCAAAGAAGAGTAAATGTTACTTTGCAGGTCGCTGGAGACAAACAAGTGGTTATTGATAAAATTGAAAAAGATTTAATAGATATTACATGTAAAAGCGAATTAACATTAAAAGACCCTGCACCCACCGTATGGGTTACGATTGGACCAGGAACAATATCTTTTGATTTGCGTGCGTGGTGCAAAGGTAATGATTATTGGACGTTATTAGGTTATCTACAACGCGAAGTCTATAATTACAATGTAAGAGAGGGATTACCATGCCCTTACACTGTACTCGGAAAATATAATTGGAATTAAACTATGTCAAAACCTACATCCAATCCTTTAGGAATATTTAAATTTAACAAAGTTATAATCCCTATCCTTATTGGTTTGGGCGTAGGTTTTTATATGATTGCAAGAGAATATAGAAAAAATACATCCTTATTTTCCGACTTGGCAAATATGTTTTCTACATATACGATTATATGTATTCTGTTGGCAGTTTTATTTGAGTGTGGTAGAGAGATAACCTATATGATACGCATAAGAATGCTCTCTGATAACAAATTATCTTGGAAACAAGCTTTTCATATTATAATGCTATGGGAATTCTCTTCAACTGTAACGCCAACAAGTGTAGGAGGTTCGGCTGTTGCTTTGTTTATTCTTCCCTTAGAAGGACTTGGAGCGGGAAGAAGTACGGCAATGGTCATGATAGCGACATTGTTGGACGAGTTGTTTTATATACTTATCACTCCCATAATGGTATTTGTATGCGGTATTCAGGTAAGTTTTGCAACCAAATTTAAGTTTTCATTACTTGGTATGCAAATTTCAGAAACACATATATTTACTATCGGTTACACATTTATGCTTCTTTTGACCATTTTTATACTTACCGCAATATTTTTCTATCCTCATAAATTTAAATCATTACTATATTACCTTGGAGCGAAGAAAATTTTTAGACGATGGCAACATAAATTCAATAAGATGGGCGATGATGTTTTGACATCTGCGAATGCATTCAAACACAAGCCTTTCCTGTATTGGATAAAAGTATATGGAGTTACTGTTGCTTCATGGTCATGCAGGTTTTTGGTACTGAATTGTATTTTGGCCGCATTTAGTACGAGCCACACAAGTGAACAATTGATTGATAACAACACCATTATTTATGTGCGACAATTAGTCATGTGGATTGTACTCTGTGTTTCTCCAACACCTGGTAGTAGCGGAATCGCCGAGTTTGCTTTTCCTCTTTTCTTAAACGACTTTTTGAAAGAAGGATTCGAGGGAGTTTTAGCATTACTTTGGCGACTATTTACCTATTATCCATACATTATAGTAGGCTTGATTATCTTACCAATATTCACAAAACGCGTTGCCCTACGCAAGAAAAAGACTTTTTAGAATTTAATTTATTCCAATTTTTTTTTGAAAAACTAAAACATTTATATACTCTTCCGAATGCTTTACCCAATCTTTTAATTCCGCCGTATTGATATATCCACAAAAGGTAAATAACTTCTGACTAATTGTGTTTGCCTTACTAACAAATGCGTATATTTGATGTAAATTCAAAATATTTTTGATATACTTCTCCAGTGCAAAAAGAGTTTTCTTTGCATAACCGTTATTTCTCTGTGATATATCAATGTAAATCCCAACCGCAACTCTTGCATTGACAAAATCTATATCATATAAATCAACACAACCAACAGTTTTTAGAGAATCATCCCCTCTTACATCAATCATAAATCTACATTGCTCGCACTTTGTTATATCTTCATTTTGATTGGAAATAATATATTGCTCAATTGCGTACGAAGAATAAAACCTCGTATTTACGCCATTCCTCCATGCTAACACATCGTTCTCATATTGATAGATAAGTTCCGCATCCTTAAACTCTAATGCCCGCAAAATTATTTCTTCATTAGCCATTGTTATAATATTTTTTGCAAAAATACTATTTTTTTTCTTTTGCGATTCAATAATCTTTTGTATTTTTGCAAATCAATTCAAAAACACTTTAAAATAAATAATAAAAATGCAAAAACTAACAGAAATTATAGTAGCAGCAAAAGCTCAAGGTAAAAAAACACTTGTTGCTGCCTATGCAAATGATAGCCATACACTTGGAGCAACAAGCAAAGCTATTGACGAAGGTATTGTTGATGTAATACTTGTAGGAGACAGGGCAATAATTGAAACAACTTGCCAAGCCGAAGGTATAGATGTTAATAAATATAAAGAAATTGTACAAGAATCTGACGAAACTAAAGCAGCAAAAAAAGCAGTTTCTCTAATCAACGAAGGTAGAGGTCAAATTCTTATGAAAGGTCTTTGTTCCACAGACAAATACATGCGTGCAATCTTGTCAAAAGAAGATGGTTTAATGCCATTAGGAAAACCTGTTTTGTCACATGTATCCGTTTTTGAAGTACCTGCTTACCATAAATTGCTAATAACTTCTGACGTTGCAATTATTCCTGCTCCAGATTTCAAACAAAAGAAGGCAATTGTGGGTTATGTGATTAACACTGCTCACTCATTGGGTATTGAATGTCCAAAAGTTGCGATGATTGCGGCTACTGAACAAATGCTAGAAGGGATGCCTGCCTGTGTAGATGCTGCTTTAATAACGACAATGAACAAAAGAGGACAAATAAAAGGAGCAATTGTAGATGGACCACTTGCAATGGACGTTGCTATAGATAAAGAATCTGCACAAATTAAGAAATTAGATTCATCTGTTGCCGGAGATGCAGATTGTTTGGTATGGCCATCCATTGAAGCAGGCAATGTATTCTATAAAACTGCTACAAAGTTTGCAGGTGCGGAATTGGCAGCTATGCTTGTTGGTGCAAAAGTTCCTTGTGTTCTTACTTCAAGAGGAGATTCTATTGTGTCAAAGACATGTTCTATTGCTTTGGCTGCATTGAATGTAAAATAAGAAATAGATAATTCGTAGAATGTGGTATATATTATATTGTATACTACATTCTGCGTATCATAATATTTATACAATATCATCTATGGATAATTGGGCAGACGGTTTAAACGAAGTGGCAATCACTGTTACGGACGAAAATGGCATATTTATTGATATGAATACACACTCTAAACGGGTGAATTTGAGAGATATTACTAAGACTATCGTTGGTAAAGACATTAAAAATTGCCATAATGAAAAAAGTAATCAAATCATTCAACAAATAATAGATAGTAAAACTCCAAATGTATATACCATCACAAAAAATGGGCAAAAGAAATTGATATATCAAACACCTTGGTTCAACGAAAATGGAAGTTTTGGAGGTTTAGTGGAATTTTCATTGGTTATTCCTGAAAAAATGCCACATTATAATAGAGATGGGGAGAAAAAAGTGTAATGGATATTTATAGACTTTTGAGATTCAATCGTTTAATTAAATCTTCAAGGTTAAAACTTGCAGGAATATTAGCATTGCATCAACTCAAAAGACGTTATTTTGGCATATTTTTTGATCCAATTCTTGCCTGCAATCTTAGGTGTCAAATGTGCCATTTTTCAGATGAAGAAAAACGTAAAACTCTTCATGGCGGTTTTACTGAAAAGGAAATAGAAACGATTGCAAAAAAATTTTTTCCATACGCTTTGAAATTACAAATAGGTTGTGGTGCTGAGCCAACTTTGTATAATGATATAACAAGTATCATTCGCTTGGCAAAAAAATACTCTATTCCTTATATATCTATGACAACTAACGCGAACCTATTACAAAAAGAGGATTTGAAAAAATATATAGAGGCTGGTTTAGACGAAATTACTATTTCCCTACACGGAGTTTTAGAAACGACTTACGAAACTTTGATGGAAAATTCTTCTTTTGTAAAACTCTTAGAATCACTATCTTACATATCTGTATTAAAAAGCGAGTTTAAAAATTTTAAATTAAGAATAAATTATACAATCAATGAAGATAATTGCTTGGAATTAAGTAATTTTTTTGATGCATTTGGAACCCATGATATCGATATTCTACAATTACGACCTATTCAACGGATTGGAAATAGCAAATACAATAATTTCTCGTGGCAAAAGTTAATTGATAATTATGATGATACTCTTGGAAAATTGAAAAACGAATGTCAAAAACGTAACATCACTGTTATTTGTCCAAATAAGGAAGATTTAGCAAAACAAATCAATAAAGAAAGCATCGTTTTTGAATATACATATATTTATATATCACCCAATGAAATTTTTGCAAAAGATTTTGATATTGAGAAAGATACTTACCATTCTTATCAAAAAAAACATAAATTTGTAACCAATATTCTCAATCGCATATTCTCTACCAAACGCTATACTACAACAAAAAACAAACTCAATTACGATATTCAATAATGTTATGCCATGCTAAATTTTGAAAATGATTATAATAACGGAGTTCATCCTAATATTCTTGAAAATCTTATCAAGACTAATGATATTCAATCACTAACATACGGTTTTGATAAGTGGAGTGAGAGTGCAAAATTAAAAATAAAACAAATTTGCAACAAAGAGGATTTGGATATATTTTTTCTTTGCGGTGGTACTCAGACCAATGCAACAGTTATTGACGGAATATTACAAAGTTACGAGGGAGTTATTGCTTGTGAAGACGGACATATTAATGTACATGAAGCTGGTGCTATCGAGGCATTCGGTCATAAAGTGATTACGTTACCGTCTCGCAATGGTAAAATGAATATTGACGACCTTAAAAACTATGTACAAGTATTTGAGAATGATGAAAGTAAAGACCATGTAGCACAGCCCGGTATGGTCTATTTGACTTTTCCGACAGAATTTGGTACAATCTATTCTAAAAAAGAAATAGAAGAGATTTATTCCACTTGCAAACAATATAATCTACCATTATTCATTGACGGAGCGAGGTTAGGATATGGACTTATGAGTGATGAGTGCGATTTTGATTTAACATGGCTTTGTCGTAATTGCGATTGCTTCTATATTGGTGGTACAAAAATAGGAGCTTTGTGTGGCGAGGCTGTTGTATTCACACATAATAACGCTCCAAAAAAGTTTTTTTCAATCATAAAACGACACGGAGCATTAATGGCAAAAAGTCGTTTAATTGGTATTCAATTTGACACTCTTTTTACAGACAATCTCTATTTTAAAATATCAAAACATGCTATCATTATGGCACATCAATTGAAAGAAATTCTAATTCAGGCTGGTTTTTCTTTTTATATCCAATCTCCTACTAACCAGCAATTTATCATTATCCCTAAGAAAAAAATCAAAGAACTCAAACAAAAAATTATATTCACCCACTGGATTCCTTATGATAGAAATAGTTTTGTTTGTCGTTTTGTTACTTCCTGGGCTACCAGACAAAATGAAATTGACGAGTTAAGAAAAATTCTCCTATCCTAATAATTTTTTTTATAAATTACAAAGACCGTTAACTTAATAACGGTCTAAAATAATATTAAAATTAGAAAGGAAAAAACTATCTCTACTATTTATTCAAAAGGGCTTCTGTTCTTGAAATGTATTTCTCTATTTGAGAAAATTCTGGAGAACGAGGAAAATCATTCTTTACCTGCTTATAGCAATCAAGAGCCTTTGCGAAATCCTTTCTTACCTCGTATGCGGCACCAAGTTTCATCAAGATTGTAGGAGTCGTGAAATTATTTGGATTTGTTTTAACGGCATCTTTATAATTATCTATTGCCTTATCCAAATTATTCAATTCCCAATAGCAATCACCAATAAGAGCCTTTGTTTGTGAAGACATGAACACATCTTTTGGCTTAAATCCCTTAAAGTTATCCAATGCCTCTTGATACTTTCCTTGCTCCAAATAAATTATTCCTATATAAAACTTTGCAAGTTTGCCGTGTTTGGTTGAGGAATAATCTTCGCTAACAGCAAGCAGTCCCAAATGTTTACCATCTCCTTTTAATGCTTTTGTATAATCCTGTTGAATAAAGTACTGCTCTGCAGCAAATAATTCATTCTCTGCTTTTGTTTCTTGTGACGGCATATACCAAAACTTTAACAAACAAAATATTGCAATCAATACAACGATAGCAGCAGTACATATTACAAGAGTTTTCTTGTTGCGGTCAATAAACTGCTCTGTAGAGGAAATTATGTTTCCTATTTGAAGATTCCTATCCTCATATTCAGTTTTAGACTTAATGTCAGTTGGTCTTTTAGAATTTTCTTCCATCTTAAATCTCTGTTTTTAATAAAGTTATAAATCGTTTATTTATATTAGTTCAACTAATCTCATAAAATTCAAGTTGCAAAGATAAACTATTTCAATAAAATAATTATATTTTTTCTTATTTTTTTTATAAAAAATATTTTTTACGAAAAAATGTATATAAAAATTTGCTCATAATAAAATAATATTGTATCTTTGCGATTTGAATAAATATATGAAAAATATGGATATAAGTACTAGATTTATGGGATGTACTATCAACAGCCCAATAATTGCAGGAAGTTGCGGACAGACTGCAGATTTGGAAAACATCAAACGACTTGAAGAAAAAGGTGTTGGTGCTGTTATACTAAAATCACTTTTTGAGGAACAAATATCACAAGAAGTCAGTAACAACTTACGTATGATGCACAACGCGGGTGAAATGATGGAAGCCTATACGTATGTTGCTGAACACACTAAACATAACAATATAGAAAAGTATCTTAATCTCATCCGCAAAGCAAAAGAAAATGTAAAAATACCAATCATTGCGAGCATAAATTGTGTCTCTGCTAGTGAATGGATGCAATTTGCTAAAGAAATTGAGCAAGCGGGAGCTGATGGTTTAGAACTTAACATGTTCATTATGCCTACCAGTATAAATATGTCTTCAGAAGAAGTTGAAAAAGTCTATGAAGATACAATTCAAATCATAAGACGAACATTTAAGAAGCCTATTTCTTTAAAGATTAGTTATTATTCTGCAGCTTTGGCTAAATTCTGCCAAAAACTTTCTTGGATGCAAATTTCCAATCTCTCTATTTTCAACCGTTTCATTGAGCATGATATAGACATAAATTCTTTATCCACTAAACCTATCAATATTTTGTCTAATGAAAACGAACTATATCATACTATTCGCTGGACTGCAATTCTTGCAAAATTGCTCAATTGTACATTAACTGCTGGTGGCGGTGTTCATAAAGCAGAAGATGTTGTAAAATTGTTACTTGCAGGAGCCAATACTGTACAAATCGCCTCTGTATTATATACTCAAGGATCTGATTTTGTGGAAAAAGCCAATAACTTTTTAAAACAATGGATGCAAGAGAATAATTATCAAAAACTTAGCGATTTCCGCGGGCGTTTAGCAATAGAAAAAAACGACCAAGTTTCTACATTCTATCGCGTTCAGTATATGAAATATTTTTCTGGTATCGAATAAATTCATAAAATTCTATACAGAAAATCAGGTAAGGGAAATTTACAAAAAAATATAACAAAATAACTAGAATTTAATAACTAAATAAAAATAAAATTTTACTACAATGGAAGAGCAAAGAGTTTCAAGTTTTTTTAGATTTGAGGATTTAAGAGTCTATCACAAGTCGTTGGAGTATTACAATTGGCTAATGAACCAAGTGGATACTGCAAATGATTTTGCAAAACGTGTTTTATTAATGCCTATGTTAGATTCGGCTGCAAAAATAAGTCTTAATATTGCAGAGGGTACTTCTTATCATAAGTCACAATTTGTGAATTACCTAAAATTTGCAAAAACGGCAGTTCGAGAATGTGTTGTATTCACAACATTGGCAGAACAAAACGGACTATTTACTGAAGAACAAGTAACAACATCAAAGACGACTTTAATAGAAATGACAAAGATGCTTGGTGCCATGGTTGTTTCTTTGCAAAAGCCCCATAATAGAAAAAACAGCGAAGATAGTACAGAAGATATATCTACTCCACAAACAGATAATTCAGACTATGGTTTATCAGATTTCAGTAGCGAATTGAATTATTAATTGTCTATTGTTGTCTAAAAAACGTTAAGGTTGTCATTTTTATCAAATGAAAAGGATGCCGATTCGTTATAATTTATAAAGATATATGTTGTTTTCACAAGTAAGGGGGCAAAGACAACTTATCAGTAAGATAAAATCTTTGATAGACAACAACCATTTTCCTCACGCCGTACTATTTACGGGGAAGGACGGGTATGGCAATTTGGCTTTGGCGTTATCTACTGCTCAATACATATCTTGCACAAACAAAGAGGATAAAGAAGACTCTTGCAACGCATGTGCATCGTGCAGTAAATACATGAAATTGATTCACCCAGACTTACACTTTATCTTTCCTAATACAACAACCGATAAGATTGACAAAAATAATGATGCTTCTATATTTATGGGGGAGTTTAGGCAGTTTGTGTTGAATACTAATGCTTACTGTTCTTTGAATCAATGGTATGACTTCTATGGAGCCGGAAATAAACAGGGAGCAATCAACGTAAGAGATGCTAATAATATAATATCTTCTCTTACGCTGAAAACTTACGAATCCAATTTCAAGATTATGATCATTTGGAATGTAGATAAAATGAATCAGGAAGCATCTGATAAAATTTTGAAAATACTTGAAGAACCCTACCCTAATACATTTTTTATTTTGACAACTGAACATAAAGACAAAATCATACCTACTATACTTTCTAGAGTGCAACAAATCGCTGTTCCGCCATTAGATAACGATACTATGACAAAAGAGGTTAGAAAATACAATCCTAATTTTACTGACGAACAAGTAAAAGAAAGAGTTGCTTTATGTGAAGGAGATTATAATAGAATTGCCGAGATAGATGGAGAAAAAGAAATAAAACTTAGTACTGATTTTGTGGAAATAAACAGATATGCAATGCAGTATAATAAAAGTGCAAAAAATATTTCTGCATTTGTTGATGTTTTTAGTAAAAATACGCGTGAGCAATTGAAGCTATTTTTAACTTACTGTTCAAAAACCATAGAAAGGTGCTATCTATATAATAAAAACGTACCTTGTATTGCTCATCCTTTGTCTCAAATGGACGATAAATTCAAAGCAAATTACCCAAAGTTTATAACTGACAACAACATCGAAGGAATATATAAGGTACTGGAACAGGCACAAAAAAATATAGACAGAAACGCAAATGCCAAAATCAACCTTTTTGATATGATAATCAAACTTGGAATGCAGTTAGAGAGGAGATAATTCTATAAAATTAAAAAGTTTTTTGCCATAAACATATAATAAGACAAAAATTTTTCATACCTTTGCAATCTGAAATATTATAAAGGTAATCAATTAATGGTAAATAGACATTTTTTGCGTCAAAAAGTATTGCAATCCTTATATGCGTACTACACAAGCGGAAGAGATAGCATTGAAAAGCAGGAGAAGTTTATGTATGAAAACATCTCCAAGTTATATGATTTGGAAATATATTTGCTCGCTG